>NZ_JAACGB010000017.1:0-101838 GCF_029237345.1 Aeromonas sp. 2HA2
CGCCGGTTGAGTGAAGGGCATGTTAGAACCAGGGAAGAGAGCGATGAAAGGTTCAGATCACAGAATGGGAGAGAAGTTCAAAAAAATCCCCAAGCGACGCTTGGGGATTTTTGTATAAGAGACAGCCGTTATGGTGGCCTTGTTGTTGACTGCAGTGACAGACCCGCTGGCTCGGTAATCCGAAGAGGCAGGCCGCAGCAGTTAAACGGACTCGATATAGTAGGCCTCAACGGTGCCTTTCAGGGTGATCAGGATCGGCTGACCGCGACGATCCAGCGCCTTGGGGGAGGGGATTTTCACCCAGCCTTCACTGATGCAATACTCCTCGACATCGGTGCGCTCTTTACCATTGAGTCGAATACCGATCGGGTGTTCGAAACAGGCTGCGACATGGTGCGGGCTGCGCGGGTTGCCCGCAAGGTGATCCGGCAGTGCCGGTTTGGTGTTGGTATCGCTCATCAATATGACCTGAAATGGGTAAAAAGTGCGTCATTGTAGAGAATGCCGTCATGGCATTCAAGGTGGTCATAAAGCCCACAAGCAGCACCCGCCACCCATTTTTGGGGCCTCATTATTGCTCGTTGGTGTTCAGGATGTTTATTGGTTTTTTCGGTCAGTGTCGGGCTTGGCTGACCGTTTGACATGACGGTGTGCAACATATTAACGGGACTGCGTTTCGCTTTGTTTTCTGAATGCGCTTGTCGTCCGCCGTCTGCACGATATTGATCGTTCGGGATGGTGGGGATGTGTCTTTTTTGTCCCTGTCATCGGCCCCTTTGTGTTGATCTATTTTCTCTCGCAGCAAGGCGATTCATACGCTCAATCAGCGAGGAGGACATAATGAAACATTATCTATGGTTGCTCATGCTGGCGTGTCCGGTCCTGCTCGCCGAGACTGTTGATATTCATGATTTCCCCAAGGGGGCGCTGGGTATATTGTCGGTAGAGCGTTTGACTCAGGGAAGTCTTTTATGGATGCAGGGGCGAGTTGGTGAAGGGAGCTATACCACAGCTGATAGTGAAGGTCGCCACTGTACAGTCAAGGTACCTGTTGTGGTTGGGCGGGTAGCAAATACCGGGCTGGGAATAGATTCAGTGACGGGACTGTCGATCATTGTGATGAATCAACAGCTAAGTGACGCCTTGCTCAAGGGTGAGCGTATTAATAGTAACGAATGGCATTTTGCCGGGGTGGCAGAACAGTTGTCAGCAGATGGCTACATAGTAAAAGGCATTGAGGCAGATGAAGGGTTTGTTCTAAATTCAAAACGGCGCTGGATTTCCTGGCTGCTGGATGACAAACCCGCGTTGAACTGCCGCTAATTGAATATAAAAAACACCGCCAGCTGGCGGTGTTTTGATATGGCGGCTTATTGAGCCAGTGATTTCAGTTGCTGCTTGTCCGGCGGGTTATTCCAGTCGATGGGGCCGTGGGTGAAGCGATACTGCAGGCGGGGCAGGCTGGTTTCCAGCCACTCTTCCCGAAAATAGGCATAGCCCTGATCCCAGTCAGGATCGTTTGCCCAGCCGCTTTGCAGGAAGTAGAGGCGAGTACCCTGACCTTCAGGCACAAAACGCAGGCTGACCTGAGTTTTTTGCAGACGAATATGGGGCAGGGAGGGCGGAAAGTTCCAGCTGAAGCTGAGCAGGTCGTGTGGCATGACGGCCATCACCCGACAGCCTTCGCTACCACGTTCACCCAGCGGGGCATCGGGCCTGAAATAGATCTCGAAGGGACCATTCGGTTCGGGCACCATCAGGCATTCCGGCGCCAGGAAGCTGCGCAGGCCGCTCTCGGTTGTCCAGGCACGCCAGACATCGTCGATATGGGCCGGAACAAAGATGTTGCCTTCTATCTGCTTGTTATCCATAAATCAGCGAGCCTCAAACCATCCATACATGGGACTCAGGCAGTATAGCCCCATGGGCGATAAAATGGACAGAGGTGTGTCACACCCGTGCCATCGGTCGGTCGTTATTCTGACCATGATATTTGACACTGTGCGGCGATCCATCCGACAGTGTTGCCAAGTGATAATAGTGACGAAGGAAGGCCTGATGATCAGAGTCATGCGAGAGACGGATATTCACCAATTGGCGCAGCTGTACCTGAAGGGGCGGCGTCAGACCTTTCACTGGGTCGACCCTTCCCACTTTCGGCTGGAGGATTTCGACGAGCATACCCGGGGCGAGCAGCTCTGGGTGGCTGAACAGGGTGGCACCCCTTGCGGGTTTGTTTCCATCTGGGGGGATGAGAGCTTCGTGCACCATCTCTACGTATCGGCCGACTGGCACGGTCAGGGGCTGGGGCGGGCACTGCTGAGCCAGGGGTTGGCGGCTTGTCGGAAGCCTGCCTCACTCAAGGTGGCGACCCACAATACCTCTGCTCTGGCCTTTTATCATCGCCTCGGCTGGCAGAATACGGAGGAAACGGGTCACTGCGAGATCACAGGCCCCTGGCGTCGCTTGATCCTCAAATAACATGATGTGAAGCGCGAGGGTGAGAATATAGGGATGGCAGGCATGGGGCACTATGGGGCAGTAATATATAGCGCCATTCGTCTACCTTGAGCCTCGTCTGAGTGGTACAGGTTTTAACCACAATGGCCAATTGTGAAAATAGCTGACATAAGTGTGATGAGAAATATGCCTGGGTGTGTCCGTCTATTTGTCAGGCACGCCGGGGAGAATTGTGTGGTGAGCGATCACGGCGGTTACGACAATGAGCAACGAGTGAATAAAGTTGCTGGCATATTCAGCCAATCGTTTTTGTTAAGAAAGTGACAGGAACTATAAAAACAGTATGTTGTTATCAAACAGGCATGCTATTCTCAAGCTGTGTTATCCCTGTGACAAACAAAAATAATTTTGTGAGGAAGTAATGAACGAATTTCTGAAAGTTCTGCTGAACATTCGCAGCCTGCGTGCTGCCATCCGTGAATTGCCGTTTGAACAGCTGCAAGAAGCGAAAGAAAAGTTTGAACTGGTATATAACGAGCGCGCCGAGTCTGTTGAGCAAGAGCGTGCCGAGCAGGAAGAGCGTCAGCGCAAGCTGAGCGAGTTCACCGAAATGCTGCAGCAAGCCGGTATTGATCCCCGTGAGCTGATCAACAGTGCCGCTGCCCCAGCCGCCACTGCTGGCGCCGCCAAGAGCAAGCGCGCACCACGTCCTGCCAAGTACAAGTATCAGGAAGATGGCCAGGAGAAAACCTGGACCGGCCAGGGCCGTATGCCGAAAGCCATTGCCGAGCAAGTTGCGCTGGGCAAGGATCTGAATGATTTCCTGATCTGATCCACCGGATCGATCATGAATGATGCCGCCCGCAAGGCGGCATTATTATTTGTATTCACCGAAGTATTCTCCTGTCAATTCCCTCCTCACTTTGTGCCGTCCCTGTTTGTCGCAGTGCGACAGCATACTGTCAGCCGTGATGCTTGCCTTCCTTATTGGCCGATTAATTGTCATGTGTGCATCGGCTTGTGGTTTCCCCATCTTGTATTGCCAGCAGTTCACCGACGACCAATGAGAGACGAGTCACTGGACTCATATAGCCCATTGTATATTCTCCTCCACCATTCCCCAGAAAATTAGGGGGCATTAAGCTGCCCGCAAGCAAACTACGATTCTTTTTACTCATCGGAGGGGCTTTTTCCATTAACTGACATGCTTTTCAGTTTTATCTGACATGGCATAAAGGGGTGCCGGTATGCCGGTTGCTGGTCATCGAGTGAAGAATGGAGGGAGATAGCACGGATATTTTCTTTATCCCATCCAAAGCCCGCACCCTATGGTCTTTATCCTGAACGGATAAGTCGGGGCCATTTTATTTGGCGACCTGGCGGACTAAATGGTAATGACGGGACTTGCAGATAATAAGGCTCCCGCTGGGGGAGCCTTCTCTTGTTCAGCTGGCTAATTGGGTATCCCAGTGTACCGTTCCGGGCTGGCGTCGGGTCCGGCTCTGGCGACGTAACTCGACAGCCTCGGCCAGCATGGCGAGCAGGGTCTGGGTATCGTCCCAGCACAGGCAGGCGTCGGTGACCGACTGGCCATAGGCGAGTTCGTTCAATGGTGCAGGCTTCTGGCTGCCCCCTTGCAAGAAGCTCTCGACCATGACGGCGGCGATGGCGTCGCTGCCTTCCCCCAGCTGACGGCAGAGCTCACCTGCCACCCGGATCTGATTTTTGTGCAGTTTCTGGCTGTTGCCGTGGCTGCAATCCACCATCAGGCGGTGGCTGAGCCCCTGCCGCGTCAGGCGTTCGGCGGCATCCTCCACGTCGCTCTGGTGATAATTGGGGCGTGTGCCACCACGCAATATGATGTGGCCTGCGGGATTGCCTTCGCTCTTGATCACCACAATGCCGCCCTGACTGCCCGGCGCGGTGAACAGATGGGAGGCTTCACTGGCCTGAATGGCATCGATGGCGACCCGGATATTGCCGTCCGTGCCGTTCTTGAAGCCGACAGGACAGGGCAGCGCCGAGGCCAGCTGACGGTGCACCTGGGATTCTGTGGTGCGGGCGCCGATGGCTCCCCAGCTGATGAGGTCGGCAAGATAGAGGAAGCTGGTGGTATCGAGAAACTCGGTGGCGGTGGCCAATCCCAGACGGTTGATGTCGAGCAGCAGCTGACGTGCCAGCTGCAGGCCGTGACCTATGTCGTTGCTGCCATCCAGATGGGGGTCGAATACCAGCCCCTTCCAGCCCACTGTGGTGCGTGGCTTCTCGAAATAGGTGCGCATCACTATCTGCAACCTGTCTTGATAGGCGTCGGCCAGCCGTACCAGTCGCTGTGCGTAATCGAGGGCGGCGAGGGGATCGTGGATGGAGCAGGGACCTATCACCACCAGCAGGCGATCGTCTTCTCCTGTCAGGATCTGGCGAACTTGCTGGCGATGGTGATCGATCTGCGCTGCAACCTCGCTGGGACAGGGATGAAGTGCCAACAGGTCGGCAGGAGTGGGAAGAGCCTCCACCGCGAAGGCGCGCATTACTGAGTTCAAAACTGCCATCTGGATTACCTTGCTGTGCAAACGGGAGTGAATGACGTGCGCTCCACATCCAAACCCGGGGCATGGAGAGAGGCTGCAATGGGGCGTCATCACTGTTTATTGTTGAGAGTGATTATCATTATCTGGTTGTTTGCATCAAATCAAGCACAACCGCTCGGATCACCACAATGGGGGGCAAGGAGCAAATCAGGGGAGTGCAGATAGCAATCAAGCCCATGACCGGCAGGCCATGAGCTTGATATTCCAAGGAAAAAATGGGCAGATCAGCTGTCCATCACATCGTGACGGGCGTGGTGATAGGCCTCTTCATCTTTGCCGTGGCGCCAGTAGGGGACTGCGTAGACCCGAGTGCGATCCACCTCCAGGGTGCGTCTGACGTGACGGCGCAATGGCACCACCAACCCTTCTTCACCGCCGAACCAGAAGTAGCTCGCCTGCTCCTGCATCGGCAGGGCGGTGAAATACGCCACCAGTGGTTCAGTCTGCTCGGGGGTGCCGATAAACCAGCGCAAGGTCACGCCGGCGGGTAGCGACAGATCCTGCACATCTTCCTGATAGGGTACCAGCAGGGCGATGTGGCCCTGGGCGTCGGCGGGCATTACCTCGGCCATGGCGCTGATGGCGGGCAGGGAGGTGAGGTCACCCACCATGTAGTAGTGCCGGGCGGGCTGCAGCATGGGATCCGGGCCACCCGGGCCCGAGATGGCAAGCAGATCGCCGGGTTTGACCTGCATGGCAAAGCGGCTGGCGGGGCCGGCATCGCCGTGCAGCGCGAAGTCGATGTCCAGCTCCAGTGCCTCGCGACGAAATGCCCGTATGGTGAAGGTGCGCATGATGGGGCGCTGGCTCGGGTCTTCCCAGCGCGGCCCTTGCGGGGTGGGCGTGGGGAGTACGGCGTGGGTCTGGCCCGGCTGTGGCAGCATGATCTTGATATGGGCGCCGCCGCAGGTGAAGGGGTAGTCAGCGAGTTCCGGGCTGGTCAGGCAGACTCGGCGCAGGTGCGGGCTCACATCCCGGACGTGTTTGACCGTGAGCAGACGAGGGCGATTGACCGGGGTGGGCTGAGACATATGAATACTCCTGACTGACAATGGCGCCCATTTTTCATTAAATGAAAACTATTATCAATTGCTTTGTGTGACAGGCAATCAGGAAGGGGACATCAAGAGGGGGAAAACGCACCGCCTCTCATGGCATGAGAGGCGGTGTTGAGCGCGCTGGCTTAGCTGTGATCACTGCCCCCCAGCGCCTTGTAGATCCTGGCCATGGTGTTGAGCTGATCCTTCTGTTGACCGAGCAGGGCCAGCTCGGCCTCCCACAGGCGGTTCTGCTCATCCAGCCAGGGTTGTACCCCGGTGGCACCGGCCTGGAAGCGAGCCCGGGCAAGCCGTTCCGCCTCTTTGGCAAACGTCAGCTGCTCGGCCAGATAGTTCAGGCGCTGCTCGCCGTGATGGCGGGCGGCCAGGCCGTCTTCCACCTCGACCAGTGCGGTATAAAGCTGCTTGCGAAATTCGGTTTCGGCAATCTGGTAATCAAGCTCTGAGCTCGCAATGGAGATCCGGGTCTTGTTGTATTCGAGGAAAGGCAGCGCCAGGCTGGCACCCAGAGTGCCCACCGGATTTTGCAAGACCTGGGTCAGGGTGTCAGAGGTGCTGCTGGCACCGCCGGTGAGACTCAATGAGGGATAGAAACCGGTGCGGATCTCATCCCCTTTTGCCAGTGTCTTGCGCAGGCGCAACTCGGCGGCGCGCACGTCGGGGCGCCGCGCCAGCACATCCGCTGGAATGCCGACCGCCAGTGATGGCACCGGGGTCGTCGTCAGTGCTGTCGGGGCAAATTCCAGCGGTCCGCTGCTGCGCCCAAGCAAGAGGCGCAGCCCGTTGCGGGCCTGTTCCTGCTGCATCAAGAGCGAAGTGAGCTCAGCTTGTTTGTTGGCCTTCTGCTGGCTGGCCTGCACCAGATCGAGCCGGGTGATGGCGCCGGCCTGGTACTTGGCCTGGGTCAGCTGCTCGGCGCGGGTGTAGTTTGCCAGTTGCCGCTCGCCCAGTGTGATGGCCGAGCCGAGATAGGCCAGCTGCCAGTACTGCTCCAGCGCCTTGCCGATCAGCATCAGACGGGTGGCTGCAAGATCCTGGGCGGAAGCCTGGGCTTCCCAGCTCGCCTGATCCCGTATCGAGGCGAGCCGACCCCAGAGATCCACCTCATAACTGAGGGTGAGAGAGGGGCCCATGCCGCTGCTGGCACTGCCATCTTTCAGATTTTTGGTGCCGTTGGCCCCCAGGCTGGCACTGACCGAGGGGGTCTGGTTGGTATCGGCAAAATCTGCGCCCAGCAGTGCGCTCCTGAGCCTCAACCCGGCGACCTGCATGTCCGGGTTGGCGGCCAGCACGGCCTCCACCAGCTGATCCAGCGCCGGATCATGAAACCCTTGCCACCAGAGGCCGGCCTGCTGATGGGTGAGGCCGTCATCCGGCTGTTGCCAGCTCGGAGCCAGTGCCAGATCTTGTCTGTGATAGGTGCTCTGCTGGCTGCAGGCGCTCACGCCAGTGGCAAGGGCCAGGCAGAGCGCCAGTTTGGATAAGTTGTGCATCGTCATTCCCTCGCCAGCGCCTCGACCGGATCGAGCCGGGCGGCATTGCGGGCGGGCAGGTAACCAAACAGGATCCCGATGAGCGAGGAGCAACCAAACGCCATCAGGATGGAAAAGAGCGAGAACTGCATCTGAATGCTCTCCACGAACAGGGAGAAGAGCAGGCCTATGAACAGGGAGACGCCGACCCCGAGCATGCCCCCGAGCAGGCTGACCATCACCGCCTCGATCAGAAACTGCTGCAAAATGTCGGACTGGCGAGCGCCGACCGCGATGCGGATCCCGATTTCGCGGGTACGCTCCACCACTGAGACCAGCATGATGTTCATCACCCCGACCCCGCCGACGATGAGGGAGATCACCGCAATGGCGGAGACCAGCAGCGTCATGGTGGCTGTGGTCTTCTCCACAGACTTGATGATGCTGTCGCTGCTGAAGGTGAAGAAGTCCTTCACCCCGTGGCGCTGGGTCAGCAGCTCTATGGCAGCCTGTTCGGCAAGGGCGGGTTGCACCCCGTCCTTGACCCGAATGGTGAGCTGGCTGAAGTGGTTCTGGGAGATGAGGCGGCTCATCACGGCGCTGTAGGGCAGCCAGACGTTCACTGACTGGCTGCTACGGCCAAACCCCGTCTCCTCTTCCACCACACCAATGATGCGCACCGGCAGGGTGCCGACCAGTACCACCTGACCGACGGGATCTTCCTTGCCAAGCAGGCTCTCTATGGTCTTGCCATCCACCACTGCCACCGCGGCCCGGTTCTGGATGTCGCGCTCGTCAAACAGGCGGCCACTGGTGAGCTTCATCCCCTTGACCCGGAAGAAGTCGCTGCCGACTCCCACTATGCTGCCACTGCTGGTTTTGTTGCGATAACGCAGCTGACCCGACGAGGCAATCTGGGGGCTGGCCCCTTCCAGATAAGGTTGGCCGAGCAGCGCATCGAGATCCCGCTTGTTGAGGGTCTGGATGCTGGCAGCCTTCTCGTCTCCCCAATCCTTGCCCGGGAAGATGTCGATGGTGTTGGTGCCCATGGCGTTGATCTGGTCGACCACCTTGGCACGGGCCCCCTGACCGAGCGCGACGACGCTCACCACGGCGGCTATGCCTATGATGATGCCGAGCATGGTGAGGAAGGTGCGCATCCGGTGTGCCAGCATGGCGTGCAGCGCCATGCGTCCCGCCTCGCGATAGCGATCCCAGTCGTTGCCGCTCACCCTGGTGGCGGGGGCTGCGGCCGGGAGGCGGACTGTGGTCGTAGCCGGTTTACCGCTGTCTTCCAGCACCCTGCCATCGCGCAGCGTGATGATGCGATCCGCGTGGCTGGCCACTGCCATGTCGTGGGTCACCAGAACAATGGTGTGACCCTGGGCGTGCAGCTCCTTGAGGATGGCCATTACTTCCTTGCCGCTCTGGCTGTCGAGGGCACCCGTGGGTTCGTCCGCCAGGATCACTTCGCCGCCATTGGCCAGCGCCCGGGCAATGCTGACCCTCTGCTGTTGACCGCCGGAAAGCTGCCCCGGGGTGTGATGGCTGCGATCACTCAAGCCCAGCCGTGTCAGCAATGCGTTGGATCGCGCCTGCCGATCGGGGCGGGAGGTGCCGGCATAGACGGCCGGGATCTCCACGTTGGCGGCGGCGTTGAGGTGTGGCAGCAGATGGTAGCGTTGAAAGATGAAGCCAAAGTGGTGACAGCGCAACCGGGCCAGGGAGAGGGCATCCAGAGTGGCGGTGTCCTGCCCCCTAAACAGATACTGGCCCGCGCTTGGGCGATCCAGGCAGCCTAGCAGGTTCATCAGGGTGGATTTGCCGGAGCCGGAGGCGCCGACGATGGCGATCATCTCACCCGCTTCAATGGTCAGATCCAGCGGATGCAGGACTGTGACCTCCTGCTCTCCGCTCTGGTAGCGTCGCTCTATCCCTTTGAGCTGGATCAGTGGCTCACTCACAACATCATCTCCACATCGGGGCCGTTGACGGGAGCACTTTGACCCAGCTTGACCTTGTCCTGCTCGGTGAGGCCGCTGACTACCTCGACCTTGATGTCATCTTTCATGCCGGTCTTGATGCGGCGTGTCTCTTTCTGATCGTCATCCTTGATCAGGGTGACTTCGTACTCGTTCTCCCCCAGCTTCTTGCCAAGGGCCGTCTGTGGAATGGTCAGCACCTGCTTGCGCTCGCCGAGCACTATGGTGACTTGCGTGGTCATGGCGACTCGCAGGGTGTGATCCGGATTGGGTACGTCGAACAGGGCGTAGTAATAGACGGCGGCATTGTTGGTGGCCGTGGTGCTGGTGGCCTGCTCGTTGATGTTGGTGGGGGCCAGTTCGACCGTGCGCAGGGTGCCGTGATAACGGGTATCCGCATCGCCCATCAGGGTGAAATAGACCGGCATGCCTGCCTTGACCCGGGTGACATCCGCCTCAGAGATCTGTGCCTTGACCGTCATGGTTTCCAGATTGGCGAGCTTGAGCAGGGTGGGCACAGTCTGGCTGGCGGCCAGGGTCTGGCCCTGGCGGGTAACTATGCTGACGACTGTGCCATCCATGGGGGCCAAAATGCGGTTATAGCCCAGCTCCGTCTTGGTGCGATCCACCTTGATCAGAGCATTTTCGATCTCGGCCTGGGCGCTCTGCAACTCGGCCCGGGTGACCGCCAACTGGGCTTCGGCGTTCTCCAGATCGGCGCGGGAGCTGGCTTCCTGCTTGAACATCTGCTGCTGACGGCGCCAGGCCAGCTCGTTTTGCTTGAGCTGTGCCTGTTTGATCTTGAGCTGGGCACGGCGGCTGGCGAGATCCGCCTCGGCGGTCTTGAGGTTGTTCTGGGCGATCAGGGGATCTATCTCGGCCAGCAGGTCACCCTGCTTGACGCTCTGTCCTGCCTCGACGGCCAGATAGGTCACCTGACCCGAGACCTGGGCACCTACATCCACCTGCTCTATGGCCTGCAGGACGCCGCTTGCCAGCACAGTCTGCTCCACATCCTGGCGGGTCACTGGCGCGCTCAGCACCGGGTCCGGGGTCGTATTCGGCCAGGCCAGCCAGGTGATGGCGGCCAGGGGGATGAGTGCGAGCAGGGCAAATTTTCTCTGCTTGGGAGTTATGTTCATTTATCACCTGAATGAAACGTGCGAAGGCATGCAAGGGCAATATCCTGCAGCAAACGAGGCTTAAAAAACAGCGATGAATATGTAAGGAAACATGTAGATAGGCTTGTCATTAGTGAGGCTGCCAGCGGGCTGGGCAGCGGTGACGGCAATGAGCGAGTCGCGTGGTGGACGGGTAAAAATGCGGGTGTTGACGGCAACAAGAGGGGACAGGGGGAGATGAGGCGCCCACCACTTGAGTGGGCGCCTTGCAGGTTAGCTGACGGCTTTGAGCTGCTCTACGTAGGGTTCGTGGCAGATCTGGATATCGATCGGCAGCTTGTAGATAAGCAGACGGGCCAGGGATCCTTCCATCCAGTGATGGCGGCTGCCCACCAGCAGCAGATCCGTCGGGTGTGAAGCCAGCCAGTGCTTCAGGTCCGACACAACGTCATCGACCACCAGGCACTGATAATCCACCGGATGCTGCAAGGTGGTGATGAGTTCACTGATGATGGCCTTGGCATCCAATGTGCCCTGGGCACTGCGCTCTTCTTCGGACAGCGACAGGCTTTCGCGGCGCACCTTGCTGCTATGAGTCAGGTGCAGCAGGGTCAGCTCAGTGCCCATGCTCTGTGCCAACCGACTTGCTTTGGCCAGCGTCTCCTGCTCGTAATCCTTGCCTTCCAGCAAGAGCACAATATGGGTTGAGGTCATAAGCAGTTCTCCTTGGCATGACGCGGGGCACCAGAGACACCAGGTGTGTCTCTTACCACTGTGTTCCCGCTATATATATGGTATGGCGCTAACATGTCCTGGTCGTCTGGCGTCACCCTCTGTCGGTGATGCATAGTGAAACCATGTTCGTTTACATCAGCATAACAGACCGAGTTGAATGGAGAATGAAGGGATCCCGGATATTTGGCGGTTAGTGGGGGAATTGCGGATAAAAATGGTATTTTTTTAGCATGTTTGCATGGTTAGCAAGCACTGCATATCTGAATCATGCTGCCTGGTCTCTACCTGAGTATCGCGTGACGCCGTGAGCACGAACAAGCAGGATGAGGGAAGTTGACGACAGGGCGTACAGAAAAAGTCGAATGCCGACCGAGGTGGCGTGTCAAAGCCATGGGGTAGAAAGAGAGAGCAGGGAACCCGGCATGTACCGCTTCCCTGCCACTTGGCATCACACCGGGTCTGTTGACAGATAGTGGGCCAGCCAGGGCAGACCCTCCTTCTTGCGGCTGACGGCACCGGCCAGATGGATGGGTTGCTCGGGCAAGATGCCGTTGCTGGCGAAATAGAGCAGGCTGTTCCCCTTGGCGAGATCGGTCAGCATCAACACATAGGCATCCAGCTTGTCCTGTTCCAGTCGGGCCTGCATGGCCTGAACCAGCTCTGCTTGCCGTGACTGAAGCTGTGCCGGATCCATCACGCATACCTGGCTGACAGAGAGTGTGTAACCGGCAATCTGGTACGCCTTCTCATCGGCGATGAGCAGCTCGGCCAGGGGAGCATCACCTAACTGGGTGCGGCGTTCCAGCAGGGTCTGTGCGAAGGGTTCCAGCGCCAGATCGGCCAGGGGCAGCAGCGCATTGACGGCGGCGCGATCACGGGGCGTGGTCGTCGGCGAGGTGAGGCTGAAGGTATCACTGATGATGGCGCCCAGCAGCAGGCGAGCCTGGGAACGGGAGAGGCTGTCATAGCCCATCAGTTCCAGCAGTACAGTGGCACTACAACCCACGGCACGGATCCAGGCATCGAGGGGGCCCCGAGTCACAAGAGTGCCAATCCTGTGGTGATCGATCAGCCCCTGCACGTCCGCCTCGGCAAGGCCCTCTGGCCCTTGCTCCAGCTCGCTGAAATCGACCAGAAACACAGATTTGTTGGCCACGCTCCCCTGCAGCAGGGGCGGGGCATCGACCCCGGCGGTTTCCAGAATGAAGCGGGTCTCGGCGATGGGGTCACCCAGTGCATAGGCCTGGGCCGGTCTGCCCTGGCCATTGAGCCAGTCGGCGGTGACCAGAGCGGTGCAGATGCTGTCGCTATCGGGGTTCTTGTGACCAAACACGTGGAGCATAAAGGCATTCCTGAAGTTGGAGGCGCCTGGTCGACCGCGCAAGGCCGCTGGCCGGACAAGGGGGCAGATAAAACAGGTGAAGGCGTACGGTTTTTTGCTCCCGACCTGGTCTCACTCTATGCGTCGGTGCTGGCCATGGCAACCTGGATGACTCGCAACGTCAGATAGCCATATTCAGATAGCTATATAAAGAAGGGGAACCTCACACCCGCAGGTGTGGGGTTCCCCTGTTACTGGCCGTATTGGGCGTTCCTTCTCAGGAGGCAAGCAGCTCGCGGGCGTTGGCCAGGGTATTGTCGGTGATATGATCGCCGCCCAGCAGACGAGCCAGTTCCTTGAGGCGAGCGCCCTGATCCAGTGCCTGCATCTGGGTTTCCGTTGTCTTGCCGTCTGTGTGCTTGCTCACCACCATGTGCTGGTGGCCCTTGCCTGCTACCTGGGGCAGGTGAGTGACCACCATGACCTGTGTGGATTCACCGAGCTGGCGCAGCAAACGACCCACTACGGCGGCGGTGGGGCCGCTGATCCCCACGTCCACCTCATCGAAAATCAGGGTCGGGGTCGAGACCTTGCGGGCGCTGATCACGACGATGGCGAGGCTGATCCGCGACAGTTCACCGCCCGAGGCCACCTTGCCCAGCGGCTGGATCGGTTGCCCCGGGTTGGTGGTGACCATAAATTCCACCCGATCGATGCCGAGCGGCGACAGGCTGCTCTGGGCATCCGGCCGCACCTCGATGGCGAAGCGGCCGTCCGGCATCGCCAGCTCGTGCATGCTGGCGGTCACCTTGGTGCCGAGCTCCTCGGCGTAACGCTGACGGCTCTGGCTCAGTGCCTCTGCGGCCTGTACGAAGGCAAGGCGGGCTTCGGCCAGTTCATCTTCCATGCCTTCCAGGCGCTCTTCGTCCGAGTTGAGGCGGGCGAGATCACTGGCAAGATCCTGATGGTGCAGTGCCAGCTCGGCTGGTTTGACATGGTGCTTGCGGGCCAGATTGATGGCTTTGGAGAGGCGCGCCTCCAGCTCGGTGAAGCGCTCAGGGTCCAGCTCAAGCCGATCCAGATAGCTGCGCAGCTCGCTGTGGCTCTCCTGCACGCCTATCATCGCCTCGTTAAGCATCTCCAGCACAGGGCTGAGGCGGCTGTCCATGCCCACCAGACCCTCGGCTTTGTCGACGGCGATCTGCAACAGGCCAGCGATGGTGGTCTCTTCGTTGTCATAGAGCAGATCGAGACAGGCGCCGCACTCCTGCATCAGTTCGGTGCCATTGGCGAGCCGCTGATGCTCCTCTTCAATGGCCTCGAATTCCCCCGGTTGCAAGGCAAATTCGTCCAGCTCCTGCACCTGATATTCGATGAGCTGACGGCGGGCCTCCCGCTGTTGCTGTTCGGCCTTGAGGCGATTGAGCTCGTTTTGCAGCTGACGCCAGAGCTGATAGTGCTGGCGCACTTCTTCCAGCAGCAGGTGATGGCCGGCATAGCCATCCAGCAAGCTGAGCTGGTAGTCGGGTTTGAGCAGGAGCTGGTGGGCGTGCTGGCCGTGGACGTTGACCAGCAGCTGACCCAGGTTCTTGAGTTGGGTCAGGGGGACGGGCACGCCGTTGATGTAGCTGCGTGAGCGCCCTTCGGCAGAGAGCACCCGCCGCACTATGCATTCACCTTCGTTTTCCAGCTCGTTGGCGGCGAGCCAGGCGCGGGCGGCGGGGTTGCCGTCCAGCAGGAAACGGGCGCTGACCTCTGTCTTGTCGCTATCGGGGCGCACCATGCTGGCCTCTGCCCGCTCACCCAGACAGAGGCCGAGTGCGTCTATGGCGATGGATTTACCGGCACCCGTCTCACCCGTGATGCAGGTCATGCCGGGTTGCAGATCGAGTTCGAGAAACTTGACGATAGCGAAGTTGTTGACGGTCAGCTGGGTCAGCATGGTCTCATCCTGTATGGGCCAACATTACTGTGTATGCATCCAGTATATACTGGTTTTCCATACAGTAAAGAGTCGACCCGCAACAGGATGGACAAGAGCGGGTTGAAAGCGGCTTAGAACAGCTTGCTGCCCCAGCCGAGCTTGTTGCGCAGCACGTGGAAGTAGCTGTAATCGAGCGGATGCACCAGGTGCAGCTTGTGCTTGCTCTTCTTGATGAGGATCTCGTCCCCCGGGTGCACCGCCAGTGTCACCTGACCGTCGCAGCTCACTTGCATGGCATCATCCTGATTGTCCGGCGAGACCAGCAGGCGCACCTCGCTGTCCGCATCCAGCACTATAGGGCGGCTGCTCAGGGTGTGCGGGAACATGGGCACCAGCGTGATGGCGTTGAGCTTGGGAGTGAGGATGGCGCCGCCTGCCGATAGCGAATAGGCGGTGGAGCCGGTCGGGGTGGCGACTATGATGCCGTCCGAGCGCTGGCTGTACATGAAGCTGCCATCGATATAGACCTCGAACTCGATCATGTGGGCTATCTTGCCCGGGTGCAGCACGGCTTCGTTCACCGCCAGGTTGCTCGATTTGCGCTCCCCGTGACGATAGACGGCGGCTTCCAGCAAGAAGCGGTGTTCACTCTTGTAGTGGCCGGAAAGCACCTGTTCCAGCGGCAGCAGATAATCCTGCGGCGACAGGTCGGTCAAAAAGCCGAGATTGCCCCGGTTGACCCCGATCACAGCCACATCGAACCGTGACAGCACCCGGGCCGCTCCCAGCATGTTACCGTCCCCGCCGACGACGATGGCCAAGTCCGCCTGCTCACCAAGCTGGACCAGATCCATCACGTTTTCATCCATGATGCCGAGGGTGTGGGCGACTCGGCTTTCGACCAGCACCTTGAAACCACGGGTAGTGAGATACTGATGCAAGCCGGTCAGGGTCTGGTTGGCCCCTTCGTGGTGGGGTTTGCCAATCAGGGCAATGGTTTTGAACGGAGAATCCATAGTCTGTCGGGTCTGGGATGAGTATTGGGGGGAGTATACCCCGCTTTGTGGGGGATTTGTCTGCTGCCAGCGCTCTGCTCGCTCATCGCACCGGGAAAAGTGGCAATTTGCCTGTCGGTGCTGCTCATTGGCGACGATAGCGCCTTTTTCCCCTTGAAAGCCGAGGCTGCGTCCCCATAATAGCGCCATTACAGGGTCTGTTGCCGACTTGTCTCGCACCCGAACGTCAGCAGACCCTCATAAGCAACCCTGAAATTGGAGATGTCATGAACCACGAAGAACAAAAGGTTGAAACGATGGAGCAAGTGGAAGCCCAGCCAGTCGAGCCGACCGATGTAGACAGTGAAGTGACAGCCGAGCAGGCCCGCATTGCCGAGCTGGAGGCCCAACTGGAAGCCGCCCAGCTGGCGTCCAATGAAGAGCGTGAGCGTGCCATTCGTGCCGTCGCCGAAATGGAAAACCTGCGTCGCCGTGCCGCCCAGGATGTGGAGAAGGCCCACAAGTTTGCGCTGGAGAAATTCGCCGCCGAACTGTTGCCGGTACTGGACAACCTGGAGCGCGCCATCGAGCTGGCCGACAAGGAGAGCGAAGAGCTCAAGCCGATGATAGAAGGGGTCGAGCTGACCCTGAAATCGATGCAAAGCGGCGTGGCCAAGTTTGGTCTGAATCCGCTTGATCCGCTCAATCAGCCGTTTGATCCCAATGCCCATCAGGCGATGAGCATGATCGAAAATGGCGAGCTGGCACCGAACACTGTCATCGCCGTGATGCAGAAGGGCTACGAGCTCAATGGCCGGGTGATCCGTCCGGCCATGGTGATGGTCTCCAAGGCGCCAGCCTGATTGCCATCGCTGTGCTGAGCCCGCCGCTCGGCGGGCTTTTTATTGGTTGCGGCGCCAACTGCTTATTTTTGGCGTCATTTGGCAAGCATTCTTCCGTAAACAAGGCAAGAATGTGCGGTTTTTTGAGAGCAGGGCTTGAAGCGTCAACTTGAGACCCCATATAGGTTCCAAGGCCACGGCGGCACAAAAAATTTGATGCCGGGAGCTTGAAAGCCACACTGGCAGCCCCCACCTAGCCGTTAACGCATTAAGGCGAGTTCCTCGCCAGTTTATTCAAAGTATTTGGAGATTCGTCAAATGGGTAAAATCATCGGTATTGACCTGGGTACTACCAACTCCTGCGTCGCTATTCTGGATGGCGACACTGCTCGCGTGATCGAGAACGCAGAAGGCGATCGTACTACTCCGTCCATCATTGCCTATGCCGATGATGGCGAGATCCTGGTTGGTCAGCCGGCCAAGCGTCAGGCCATCACCAACCCGAAGAACACACTGTTCGCCATCAAGCGTCTGATCGGTCGCCGTTTCGAAGATGAAGAAGTGCAGCGTGACCTGAAGATCATGCCGTACGCCATCGCCAAGGCTGACAACGGTGATGCCTGGGTGGAAGTGAAGGGCAAGAAAATGGCACCGCCGCAGATTTCTGCCGAAGTGCTGAAGAAGATGAAGAAGACCGCCGAAGATTATCTGGGTGAGCCGGTGACCGAAGCCGTTATCACAGTGCCGGCCTACTTCAACGACGCCCAGCGTCAGGCTACCAAGGATGCTGGTCGCATCGCCGGTCTGGATGTAAAACGCATCATCAACGAACCGACCGCAGCGGCATTTGCCTACGGCGTGAACAAGGTCAAGGGTGAGCGCAAGGTTGCCGTGTATGACCTGGGTGGCGGTACTTTCGATATCTCCATCATCGAGATCGACGAAGTCGAAGGGGAAACCACCTTCGAAGTACTGGCGACCAACGGTAACACCCACCTGGGTGGTGAAGACTTCGACAACCGTGTCATCAACTATCTGGTAGATGAGTTCAAGCGTGAGCAGGGCATTGACCTGCGCAACGACCAGCTGGCCTTGCAGCGTCTGAAAGATGCCGCCGAGAAAGCCAAGATCGAGCTCTCCTCTGCCCAGCAGACCGACGTGAACCTGCCGTACATCACTGCAGATGCCACCGGTCCCAAGCACATGAACATCAAGGTGACCCGCGCCAAGCTGGAATCTCTGGTGGAAGACATGGTGAAAGACTCGCTCGAACCAGTTCGTACCGCCCTGAAAGACTCAGGTCTGGCCGTTGGTGAGATCGACGACGTCATCCTGGTGGGCGGTCAGACCCGTATGCCTATGGTGCAGAAGACCGTTGCCGAGTTCTTTGGCAAAGAGCCGCGTAAAGACGTCAACCCGGACGAAGCCGTGGCCATGGGTGCTGCCATCCAGGGTGCCGTACTATCCGGTGAGAAGACCGACGTACTGCTGCTGGACGTGACCCCGCTCTCTCTGGGTATCGAAACCATGGGCAGCGTCATGACTGCGCTGATCGAGAAGAACACCACTATCCCGACCAAGAAGTCTCAGGTGTTCTCCACTGCCGAAGACAACCAGTCTGCCGTGACCATTCACGTGCTGCAGGGTGAGCGCAAGCGCGCCAGCGACAACAAGTCCCTGGGCCAGTTCAACCTGGAAGGCATTCGTCCGGCTCAGCGCGGCCTGCCGCAGATCGAAGTGACCTTCGACATCGATGCCAACGGTATCCTGCACGTCTCTGCCAAAGACAAGGAGACCAACAAGGAGCAGAAGATCACCATCCAGGCTTCCTCCGGTCTGTCTGATGAAGAGATCGAACGCATGGTACGCGAGGCAGAAGCCAACGCGGCCGAAGACAAGAAGTTTGAAGAGCTGGTGCAGACTCGCAACCAGGCTGACGGTCTGGTCCACTCTGTACGCAAGCAGATAGCCGAAGCCGGTGATGCCCTGCCTGCCGACGACAAGACCAAGATCGAGACTGCATTGAGCGAGCTGGAAGCCGTCATCAAGGGTGACGACAAGGCTGTCATCGAAGCCAAACAGCAGGCTCTGCTGGAAGCGTCCCAGAAGCTGATGGAGATTGCCCAGCAGCAATCCCAGGCTCAGGGTGCTGGCGCCGATGCCAACCAGTCCTCTTCTTCTTCCAAGGCTGACGACGATGTGGTCGATGCCGAGTTCGAAGAAGTGAAAGACGACAAGAAATAAGCCACACCCAGATGGGTAGAGCCCGCTCTACCCATCGGCTTGAACGATGAATTTACGGGCGTTGGGTGACCAACGCCCGTCTGCATAACTGTTTACGTAGCAACAGGATCAGTATGTCAAAGCGCGATTTCTATGAAGTGCTCGGGGTATCGAAAGGTGCCGATGAGCGCGAGATCAAGAAGGCGTACAAGCGTCTGGCGATGAAGTTTCACCCGGACCGCAATCAGGGTGATGCCGCATCCGAAGAGAAGTTCAAAGAGGTCAAGGAAGCCTATGAGATCCTGACCGACGAGAATCTGCGGGCTCGCTATGACCAGTATGGTCATGCCGGCGTGGATCAGAGCCAGGGTGGCGGTGGCCACGGTGGCTTTGGCGGCGGTGCCGATTTCGGTGATGCGTTCGGCGATATCTTTGGCGACATCTTCGGTGGCCGCAGCGGCGGCGGTCGTCGTGGTCCGGCCCGGGGGTCAGACCTGCGCTACACCATGGAGCTGACCCTGGAAGAGGCGGTGCGCGGTGTCTCCAAAGAGATCAAGGTGCCGTCCCTGGTCCACTGCGAGGTCTGCAACGGCTCCGGTGCCCACACCGGCAGCACAGCCCAGACTTGCCCGACCTGCCACGGTGCCGGTCAGGTGCAGATGCGTCAGGGCTTCTTCGCGGTGCAGCAGGCCTGTCCGCACTGTCACGGTCGCGGCAAGATCATCAAGGATCCGTGCCGCAAGTGCCATGGCGAAGGTCGTTACCAGAAGACCAAGACACTGTCGGTCAAGATCCCGGCGGGCGTCGATACCGGTGACCGTATCCGTCTCTCCGGCGAAGGGGAAGCGGGGGAGGCGGGCGCTCCGGCCGGGGATCTCTATGTACAGGTGCACGTCAAGGAGCACGAGATCTTCGTGCGTGACGGCAACAACCTCTACTGCGAAGTGCCCATCAGCTTCACCGCAGCCGCCCTGGGTGGCGAGATCGAAGTGCCGACCCTGGATGGCCGCGTCAAGCTCAAGGTCACTCCCGAGACCCAGACCGGCAAGATGTTCCGCATGCGGGGCAAGGGCGTCAAGTCAGTGCGCTCCGGCCAGGTTGGGGATCTGATGTGCAAGGTGGTGATCGAGACTCCGGTCAAGCTGACCGAGTCCCAGAAAGAGCTGTTGCGCCAGCTGGACGAGTCGTTCAGCGGTGCCGCCGCCAAGACCCACAAGCCGAGATCGGAAGGTTTCTTCGAAGGGGTGAAACGCTTCTTCGACGACCTGACCCGCTGATCTCAGCGCATCCCAGCAAAGCCGGCCTCTGTGCCGGCTTTCTTTTTGCCTGCCATTCGGCCCGTCTCTTCGTTATTGAGTGGATCCTGATGAGGGATCCACCTCACAACTCCCGCCAATTCATTCTGTACAAATGTTATCCCGCTCACAGAGTGGCTGAAACGGTTTAGCTGGCATCTTGAGTTGGCTAAAGCGGTTTAGCTATGCTCTCTTCGCCGATAAAAACAGAGCCCAACCGGGCAACACACGACAGGTGAGGAAGATGACCATGTTCAAGAGCAAATTGGCGTTGGCAGTGGCGCTGGGATTGGGGATGAGCAGCCCGCTGTGGGCGGCGGAGGGCGGTATCGAAGCCAGGCTGGCGGCGCTGGAGGCGCGGGTACAGGCGGCCGAAGCAAGAGCCGAGGCAGCGGAGAGTCGTGCCAGTCAGGCCGAGATAAAGGCGAGTGCGGCCAGTGAGGAGGCCCAGGTCGCCAACACCCGCAGCCAGAAGGTGGATGAGAAGACGGCGGGGGCACAGGGCTTCGAGTTTCACGGCTATGCCCGCTCGGGCTTGCTGGTCAACAGCAATGGCAACGGCGGGCGGGGCGGTCCCTACATCACGCCGGCAGGATCTGTGGGGGGCGCAGTGGGCCGGCTTGGCAACGAAGACGACACCTACATGGAAGCGAATCTGCTCAAGACCCAGACGTTTGATGACGGCAGCTGGGCACGCTACAAGCTGATGCTGGCAGATGGCGTGGAGACCAGCAACGACTGGACCGCCAGCGATTCGAGCCTCAATACCCGCCAGGTGTTTGCCGAAATAGGCAATCTGGCGAGCTTCGATGGCGCTTTCAAGAATGCGGTGCTGTGGGCGGGCAAGCGCTTTGATCGGGACAACTTCGACATCCACTGGCTCGACTCGGACGTGATCTTCCTGGCCGGTACCGGTGGCGGTGTCTATGACGTGCAACTGGCCGACAGCTGGAAGGCGAACTTCTCCCTCTATGGCCGCGACTATGGCGACATCAGTGCCAGCGGTCTGTCGGACATAGAGAGCTACATCCTCACCATGAACAACCGCTTCGGCAGCTGGCAGTGGATGGTGAACGGCCTCTCGGCCAATGACAACGAACAGCGCATCAACGACGGTGGCAAAGGAAGCGAGGCGGCAGACAAGGGGGCTCATACCCTGGTGGCTTATCACGCCGACAGCTTCTTTGGCATCAACCCCGGCTTCTCCAAGGCGGCGATCCTCTACGGTCATGGTCTGGGTGCCGAGCTCAAGGGCTTGGGTTCCGACAGCGAACTGCTGCCCGATGCCGATGCGGTACGAGTCGCCGTGTTTGGCGCCACCGACCTCAACTCGCGCTGGCGTTTCGCACCGGCCCTGCTGGCAGAGCAGAGCCAGGATCGTTACGTGAAAGGGGATGAATACCAGTGGCTGACCCTCAATACCCGGGTAGCCCAGGTGCTGAGCCAGAACGTCGAGCTGGTCTATGAGGCGGCATGGCAGTACATGGATCTGGATCCCAAGGGCTACAAGGGTCGCCAGGCGGTGAACGGCAACTTCACCAAGCTCACCTTCGCACCCACCTTCAAGGCGCAGACCGCCGGCTTCTTCGAGCGTCCGGAGCTGCGGGTGTTCGCCACCTGGATGGACTGGTCATCGGAGCTCGACAGCTACGCCAGTGACGATGCCATGGGCCAGAGCAACTTCACCGCCGGTGGCGAGTGGAACTTTGGCGTGCAGATGGAAACCTGGTTCTAGTTCGTTATCCCGATCACAAAAATGGCAGCCGGTGCCAGGATCTGTTGGTTGGCTAAATCGGTTTAGCTGATAATGAAAGCCAAGAGAGATGAGGGCCCGGCCCTGTCAATGAATCCTGTGCAGCAGTGGAGTAGCAAGGTGACGAATCGTGTGTGGGTAATGGGGGATGCGGTGGTGGACTTGATCCCGGAAGGGGAGCTGCACTACCTCAAGTGCCCGGGTGGCGCACCCGCCAATGTGGCGGTCGGGGTGGCGCGGCTTGGCGGTGAGGCGGCCTTTATCGGCCGGGTCGGCGCGGATCCCTTTGGCCGCTTTATGGTCGACACCCTGAGCGGGGAGGGGGTGGATATCGCTGCGTTGCGGCTCGATCCTGACCATCGCACCTCTACCGTGCTGGTGGCACTGGATGAGGAGGGGGAGCGCAGCTTCACCTTTATGGTGCGCCCCAGCGCCGACCAGTTCCTCACCCCGAATGAGTTGCCCCGCTTCGATGCCGGTCAGTGGCTGCTCACCTGCTCCATAGCGCTCGCCAACGAGCCGGTGCGCAGCAGTTGTCTGCAGGCCATGGCGGCCATCAAGGCGGCCGGGGGACGGGTCTGCTTCGACCCCAACCTGAGGCCCGAGGTATGGGGCAACCCGGCCGAGATGCTGCCGCTGGTGCGCGAAGCCATGGCCCTCGCAGACGTGGTCAAGCTCTCGGTGGAGGAGCTGCAACTGCTGAGCGGTCTGGACGATCTGACGGCGGGGCTCGCCACCATGGCGGGGCCGGCGCTGGTGCTGGTGACCCGGGGGGCGGCCGGTGTGGTGGCCCGTCTGGGTGGCGAGCAGCTGGAGTGGGTAGGGCCGAAAGTGACCCCGCTCGACACCACGGGGGCGGGGGACGCCTTCGTCGCCGGTCTGCTGGCGGCCCTGTCCGGGCGTTCATCGCTGCCGACGCTGGCCGAGCTGCCCGCCATTCTGGCCCAGGCCCACGGCTGCGGGGCGCTCGCCACCACGGCCAAGGGGGCGATGACGGCGCTGCCGACCCGCTCCGAACTGGATGCCTTTTTGCGATCAGGCGCAAGCGGCTGTTGATCCGCGGCTAGAAGCCCGGCTCAACAGCCCCTACTCTCATGTGACAAGGGCCCGCCAGCGTGGCGGGTCATAAGAGGAAGAATATGAATATCAGTGCGATAGCCAAGGATCTGGTGCCCCTGCTCGGGGGCAAGGAGAACATCGTCAGCGCTGCCCACTGTGCCACCCGGCTGCGGCTGGTGCTGGCCGATGACAGCAAGGTGAACAAGGCCGCCATCGACAAGCTGGAGGGGGTCAAGGGGTGCTTCAGCAACGCGGGCCAGATCCAGGTGATCTTCGGCACCGGTCTGGTCAACAAGGTCTATGCAGAGTTCGTGGCGCTGACCGGTACCGGCACCGCCAGCAAGGCAGAGCTGACCGACATGGCGACGGCCAAGCTCAACGTGGCCCAGCGGCTGGCGCGAACGCTCTCCAACATCTTCGTGCCCATCATTCCGGCCATCGTCGCATCCGGTCTGCTGATGGGGCTGCTCGGCATGGTGCGCACCTATGGCTGGGTCAATGCCGACAGCGCCCTTTTCGTCATGCTCGACATGTTCAGCTCGGCGGCCTTTATCATACTGCCCATCCTGATCGGGTTCACGGCGGCGCGTGAGTTTGGCGGCAACCCCTATCTGGGGGCCACCATGGGGGGGATCCTCACCCACCCGGCCTTGACCAACGCCTGGGGGGTTGCCGGTGGCTTCAAGACCATGGATTTCTTCGGTCTCGATGTCGCCATGATCGGCTATCAGGGCACCGTCTTCCCTGTGCTGCTGGCGGTCTGGTTCATGTCCCATCTGGAGAAGCAGCTGCGCAAGCGCATTCCGGACGCACTGGATCTGATCCTCACGCCGTTTCTCACCGTCATCATCACCGGCTTTGTGGCCCTGCTGTTTATCGGCCCGGCCGGACGGGTACTGGGTGATGGCATCTCGTTTGGTCTGAGCGCCCTCTATGAGCAGGCAGGCTGGCTGGCGGGGCTGGTGTTTGGCGGGACTTATTCCCTCATTGTCATCACCGGCATCCATCACAGCTTCCATGCCATAGAGGCGGGGTTGCTCACCAATCCGGCCATAGGTGTCAACTTCCTGCTGCCCATCTGGGCCATGGCCAACGTGGCGCAGGGCGGTGCCTGTCTGGCGGTCTACTTCAAGACCCGGGATCCGAAAATCAAGGCCATTACAGTGCCGGCGGCCATGTCCTGCCTGCTCGGCATCACGGAAGCGGCGATCTTCGGGGTCAACCTGCGCTACATCAAGCCTTTCCTGGCCGGCCTGCTCGGCGGTGCCCTGGGTGGCGCCTACGTGGTGGCGGCCAAGGTGGGGATGACGGCGGTGGGCCTGACCGGTATTCCCGGTATGGCCATCGTCCAGCCCATGAATCTGATCCACTATGTCATCGGCCTGGTCATCGCCTTTGGCGCCGCCTTCGCTGCCTCCTGGCTGCTCAAATACAAGGTGGAGTGATGAAGGAAGTCGATTTTTTCAAACAGATAGTCCGGTCTTTGCTGACCGGACAGCTCAAGGCGGCGGCCGATCCCCATCGGCCCCGCTGGCATCTGGCAGCCCCGGTGGGGCTGCTCAATGACCCCAACGGCTTTATCGAGCACGGCGGCCGGTATCACCTTTTTTACCAGTGGAACCCGCTGGGCTGCACGCACAGCAACAAGGGGTGGGGGCACGTCAGTTCCAGCGATCTGCTGCACTGGCAGCACGAGCCGATCGCCTTGCTGCCCACCGAGGCGTATGAGAGCCACGGCTGTTATTCGGGTTCGGCGGTGAGCGATGAGCAGGGGCGCCTTACTCTGATTTACACCGGCAATGTCAAATACCCGGACGGCGGCCGCACCGCCTATCAGTGTCTGGCCCGCGCCGACGGTGAGGGTGGTTTTGCCAAGCTGGGACCAGTGCTCGATTTACCTGAGGACTACAGCGGCCATGTGCGCGACCCCAAGGTGTGGCATGACGGCCAGCAGTGGCTGATGGTGCTGGGAGCCCGCACCCAGGACGACAAGGGGGAGGTGCTGCTCTATCGTGGCGAGAGCCTGCAAAGTTGGCAGCTGCTCGGCCCCATCGCCGGCAGCGGGCGAGGCGGTCTGGGGGAGTTCGGCTATATGTGGGAGTGCCCGGATCTCTTCCCGCTGGCTGATCGCCATGTGCTGATAAGTTGCCCGCAGGGGATTGCCCCGCAAGGGGAGGATTATCGCAACCTCTACCAGTGTGGCTGGCTGGCGGGGCAGTTCGATGGCGAGCATTTCGAACACGGGGCTTTTCACGAGCTGGACCGCGGCTTCGAATTCTATGCACCGCAGACCACGCAAGATAGCCAGGGCCGTCGCCTGCTGTTTGGCTGGCTGGGGCTGCCGGAGGAGAACGAGATGAGCCAGCCGACCATTCCCTATGGCTGGATCCACCAGATGAGCTGCCCGCGGGAGCTGTTCTGGCAGCATGAGTGGCTCTGCCAGCGGCCGGTGGCTGAACTTGCCGCCCTCAAGGGGGAGCTGACCCGTTTCGAGGGGGTCGTCAGCGAGTTTCCGGGGATGACCATCGACTCGGCCTGGCTGGATCTGACGCTGACCGGCGCGGGCAGTCTCTGGCTCGGCACAGTGGCCGAGCTGGTGTGGCAGAAAGGGCGCATTGGATTGCGTCGCCAGAACTGGCAGAGCGGGGCGTGGGAAGAGAGGTCAGCTCCCTGGCTGGGTGGCCCGCTGACACTCTTGTGCGATCGGTCCAGCCTCGAGTGTTTCGTGGATGATGGGCGTCAGACGCTGTCAGCCCGTTACTTCCCCGGTGAAAAGCCGCAACTATCGGCAGGGGATGCAGGCGAGGGCGGCAAAATTTGCCTCAATCACTGGCCGCTGTCGGCGTGCCTAGTACAATAGCCCGGTTCTAGTCAGCCGGGAGGCCAGGTGGAGAAGAAGAAACGGATCACGATTGCCCAGATAGCCGAATTGGCAGGGGTGTCCAAGGCGACCGCCAGTCTGGTGCTCAACGGCAAGAGTGCGGAGTACCGGATTGCCGACCAGACCCGCAAGCGGATCCAGGCGGTGGCGGACGAGTGCCACTACCAGCCGAGCTTTCATGCCCGTGCCCTGCGCGAGACCCGCAGTTACACCTGGGGGCTGGTGATCCCCGATCTCACCAACTTCGGTTTTGCCAGTATCGCCCGGGCCCTCGAGGCCCACTGTCGCGAGGCCGGGATCCAGCTGCTGATCGCCTGCTCCGAAGATGATCCCACCCTGGAGCAGAAGGTGGTGGACAACCTCATCAGTCGTCAGGTGGATGGCATTATCGTCGCCTCCAGCGGCCACAGCGATGACACCTATGCCCGTATTCACGACCGCCTGCCCGTGGTGCAGCTGGATCGCCACATCGGCGAGTCGCGCCTGCCCATGGTGATCTCCGACGCCTGCAAGGCCACCGCCGAGCTGGTGCGGGACATGGCTGGCGAGTGCGGGGCGGAGATCTACTACTTCGGCGGCCTGCTGGATCTCTCCCCCAGTCGCCACCGGCTGGCGGGTTATGAGCTGGGCCTGCATAGAGCCGGGCTTGAGGCCCAGCCTGCCCGGGTGCGCCATCGCGATTATCAGCCCAGCTCCGGCTATCAGCTGATGGCCGAGCTGGTCGCCGAGCTGGGGGCGCCCCCCAGGGGGCTCTTTACCGCCTCTTTTACCCTGCTGGAAGGGGTGCTGCGCTACCTCAACGAGGCGGGGCTGATGGAGACGGGGATGCGCCTGTGTACCTTCGATGATCACGACCTGCTCGACTGCATTCCGATGCGCATCGACTCTGTGGCGCAAGATTGTCCGGCGCTGGCCCGCGCCGCCTTCGAGCTGATGCAGCAGCTGATTGCAGGGAATGTTCCCGGCCAGACCGCTCAGGTCATAGCCCCCAGAGTGCGCTGGCGCAGTTGCCGCTAGTCGCGCTCCCATCAAAAAGCCCCGCCAATGTTGGCGGGGCTTTTTGTTTATCGGGAGAGGACGCAAAGATATTCCCCGTGCGTTCAATCCGTGGTGCTGGCGCGCCAGAACACCTGCTTGATATGGGGATGAATGGCCAGCTTGACCATAAGAGCATCCAGCTCGTCGCCATCGATGGAGGTGGCCAGCAGCACGGCGGAGATCTCCAGATCCCGCTCGCCGAACGGTGCTATGTCCAGCTCGCTCAAGGGGTAGTTGGCCTGCTCCATCATCTCTTCCAGCCAGTGCAGCACCTCCTTCTGATACTCGCGCTGGGCGAGGGCCGTGACCCTGTAGGTCACCTCGGTATCGGTATTGTCCACCGGGCGGCGGTTGATCTGGTTGACCAGGGGGCGCAGCAGGGTGTTGGCTGCCAGCACGAAGAGGGCGCCGAGCACTGCTTCCATGGCGAGCCCGGCCCCGCTGGCTGCGCCCACGGCGGCGACGCCCCACAGGGTAGCTGCCGTGTTGATGCCGCGGATGTTGCCCGACTCGCGCATGATGACACCTGCGCCGAGAAAACCGATGCCGGAGACGATGTAAGCCACCACATGGACCACGTTGTAGTTGCCACCGTGCAGGTCATAGATGCGCTGGGCCAGGCTGACGAACAGGGCGGCCCCCACGGCGACCAGCACGTTGGTGCGAAGACCCGCGGTACGCTGGCGGTACTGGCGCTCCAGCCCCACCAGGCTGCCCAGCACGAAGGCCAGCAACAGGCTGGCCAGGGTGTCGAGCAGGGAAATCATGTCAATTTGCTGCCACATTCTCATGGCGTACTCCTTCTGATAACTGGTGGCCTTCGGGATGCATGATGGCGTGCCAATGGACACTCCTGATGAATCGCAAGGCTGCATGCGGTAAAGACCATCATGGAAATGAAAACGGACGTCCGGGTCGCACAGAGCCGGATGCTCAGGCGCTCAATGGGAGGCGATGGGCAAGGTGCCGGATCAATGGAGAGGGGCCAGCATGGCTGGCCCCGGATTCACCTGATAGCTGTCAGTTGAGCACTGGCTCGGCATCACGCCGGGGGCGCAGCTCCCAGCGTACCGGGTGGGCTACCCCGACCTGGTGCACGAACTGCACCAGATACCGGCGCTGGGGCGGGGTGCAGTGCAGGTTGAGCACCAGCTCCCGACCACCACTGCGCCCAGGTCTCAGGGATTGCATGGGATGCAGCCCTGCTGGTTGCAGTGTGTGGCTCACCATGTCGAGTACCTGCTCCATGTCGGCGCGATCCTGGCAGCGGATCTGCAACCGGTAGTGGTGCTGACTCGGCTTGCCACGCAGCCAGAGTGGCAGCAGACCACGGCCCAGCTTGCTCAGCAGGGGGTGAGCCTGGGTGGACCCAGATTTGGTTGAAATAAAACGCATAGCAGCCTCCTTGTGGGAAGCAGAAACTATGCAGGCAAGGTGTCCTGGGCCATTGGCCACGAGTCACCTGACGTCAAGTGTAAAAACAGAGAAGAGGGGAGTGGATTTCCGCTTCTCGCAGAGTTGCGAGAACGCGGCAGAGGAAGACCTGCGGCTATCTCGCGACCTGGGTGCCGACGATGAGGGTCGGCCTACAACTGTCACTTGATGAATTGCCCACTGATGGTCTCCGCTGTTGATGAACGGCCAGATGGTACTCATCCAGAGCGATGAGGTAAAGCCCTATCCTCCTTCAGCAACATTTAGATACAAGTTTGTCAATAATGTGAGCCATTTGGCTACATCAGCGACAACCCAGCCTGCGCAGTACCATGGCGGCAGGGCAGAAACCGGTGAAAGCGCTCTGGATCAGGTTGACCCCGACAAAGACACTCAGCCAGAAAAAGCCCGGATGGACCCATTGGGTCAACGCCAGTGACAGCAACAGCATGCTTCCCGCCACGATTCTCACTCCGTTATCAACAGGCATATCTTGCTCCTTGGTTGTTTATCCGGCTGGTTACGAAGGTATAAAATTAGAAGTTGCTAATTTAGATTTTATTTATAGAATAAAACCAAATATAAGCAACTACTAATTTATGCCTATGGCCCCTTTCGATGAGATGACCCGCCACGCAAGCGAGGCAGCAGCCCTGCTCAAGGCGCTGGCCCATCCAGAGCGATTGATGGTGCTCTGTCAGCTGATTGATGGGGAGAAGGGGGTCGGCGAGTTGTTGGCCCACAGCAAGTTGGGGCAGTCAGCCTTTTCCCAGCAACTGGCGGTGCTCAGGCGTAGCGGCCTGATCCGATCGCGCAAGGTTGCCCAGCAGATCTACTACTCGCTGGCAAACGGGGCGGCGGCGGATGTGCTGGCCGTGTTGCAAACCCATTTTTGTCACTCCCAAGAGGATGAGGTGTCTTGATGTTTGAAACCCAATGGTTGCTTGCCCTGTCCGGGGGCATGCTGGTGGGGCTCTCCGCCCTGATGTTGATGCTGTTCAATGGTCGTGTGGCCGGGATCAGCGGCATTCTGGCGGGAGCTTTGCAGCACAGGCATGCCTGGCGCTGGCTGTTTTTGTTGGGACTGGGGGCGGGCGCCTGGTTGGCGTTCAGCCTGGGCTGGGCCCGGATGCCGAGATTCAGCGCTCTGCCGACCTGGCCACTGGTCGCGCTGGCGGGTCTGCTGGTGGGTATGGGTACCCGTCTTGGTAATGGCTGCACCAGTGGTCACGGTATCTGCGGTATGGGGCGGCTCTCGGTGCGCTCCCTCTTTGCCACCCTCATCTTTATGGCGGCCGGTTTCATGACGGTGTTTGTCACCCTGCATCTGTTGTAACGAGGTAATGAGATGAAACTCTTTATCAGTCTGCTCGCTGGTCTCTTGTTCGGGCTCGGTCTGGCCATCTCCGGCATGGTGGATCCGGCCCGTGTCATCGGTTTTCTCGACCTGGCAGGGGCCTGGGATCCCAGCCTGGCCTTCGTGATGGGGGGCGCCTTGCTGGTGTTCATGCCGGGCTACCAGCTGTTGGTCAAACCGAGCAGCCGCAGCCTGCTCGATGAGCCATACCAGTTCGGCCAGCTCCGGCAAGTGGATCGCCGCCTCATCGCAGGGTCGGCCCTGTTTGGTATCGGCTGGGGGCTGGTTGGCATCTGCCCGGGGCCAGCCTTGAGTCTCATTTCCAGCGGTCAGCCCATGATATTGTTGTTTGTGGCAAGCATGGTGGCCGGGATCTTGCTGGTTGATAAGGGATTGAATCGGGTATGGGTGAAGGTGCAGCCATCTCCCATCGCCTGATCCTGTAACGTGAACCGCTGGCGTACTGAACCGCAGCACCAAGGAGGGAGGTTATCATGAAGCATTTTCGGTTGCCGGGGGCCACCTTGCTGGTCATGACATCCACCCTGGCGCTGGCCGGGGAGGCAGAAACCCTGACCTCGTTTACTCTGTCGCCGCAGCTGGTAACCGACTGGCTGATGCTGGATGGCACCGTCAGTGCCATTAATCAGGGGACGGTGGCGGCCCAGACCAGCGGCCGGGTCTCCCGTATGCTGGTGGATGTGAACGACGAGGTGCAGGCGGGGCAACCCCTGCTCGAGATCAGCGGCAAGGAGCAGTTTGCCGCCGTCACGGGTGCGCAGGCGCGACTGGCGCGGGCGCAGGCCCAGCAGGTGGAGGCCGAGCGCCAGCTCGCCCGCTTTCAGGCACTGATTGCCAAGGGGGTGATCACCCGCGCCCAGCTCGACAATGCTGAGGCCTCAGATCGTGCCGCCCGCGCCGAGGTGAATGCGGCCGATGCGGCCCTCACCCAGGCCCGCGAGGCCTACGGTTATACCCGCATTCTGGCCCCCTACGCCGGTGTGGTGACCAAACGGTTGGTGGAGCTGGGGGAGACGGTCGCCCCCGGTACCCCGCTGCTGTCGGGCTTCTCCCTCGACACCTTGCGGGTGGAGGTGGAGTTGCCCCAATCCGCCCTGACGCTTGCTCGCGAGCCTGCGGACGTGCAGGTGCTGCTGCCGGATGGCAAGCCTGTTACCCCGGTCAAACTGACCCGCTTCAACTATGCCGACAGCCAGAGCCACGCCTTCAGGTTGCGCCTCGACTTGCCGCCGCAAACTGCCGGGGTATTGCCCGGCATGTGGCTCAAGGTACAGCTCAAGCAGGGTGAGCGTCAGGTGTTGCAGGTGCCGGATCGCGCCTTGCTGCGGCAAGGGGAGTTCAACGGCGTCTATCTGCAGCAGCCTGCTGGCTGGGCCCTGACGCCGGTGCGGGTCGGCCACTGCTTGGCGGGGCAGTGCGAGATCCTGGCAGGGCTGCAAGCCGGTGACAAGTTGGCCCCCGATGCCTGGGCGCAGCAGCAGGAGCTGGCCCATGAGTAGCGAGCTGAACGGCAACAAGGGGAGACTGGGACCTGCCGGTCGGCTGGCGGCGCTGTTTCAGGGCTCGGCCATCACCCCGCTGCTGGCGCTGGTGGGGCTGCTGCTCGGCCTGTTTGCGGTGTTGGTGACCCCCAAGGAGGAGGAGCCGCAGATCGATGTCACCTTCGCCGATGTCTATATCCCCTTCCCAGGAGCCAGCCCGGCGCAGGTGGAATCCCTCGTCACAACCCCTGCCGAGCAGGTGGTCTCCCAGATAAAGGGGATCGATACCCTCTACTCTTTTTCCCAACCCGATGGCGCCCTGCTGGTAGTGGTGTTCAAGGTGGGTGTGAGCCGCGAGCAGGCTATTGTCGATCTCAACAACCAGCTCGACTCCAACCGCGACTGGCTGCCACAGGGGATCGGGGTCGGTCAGCCACTGGTGAAACCCCGGGGGATCGATGATGTCCCCATCGTCAGTCTGACCTTATGGAGCAAAGATGGGAGCAAGCAGCTGGGTGCACCCGAGCTGACTCGGGTCGCCCATGAACTGGAGACCGAACTCAAGCGCATTCCCGGTACCCGCGATATTTACACGCTGGGCAGCCAGAGCGCCGTGCTGCGGGTGATGCCGGATCCGGCGACCCTGAGCGCCCACGGCATCAGCTGGGGCGAGCTGAGCCAGCGACTTGCGGCCGCCAATCAGGTGGGCCCGACACAGGCTATCGAGCAGGACAACAGTGAGATTAAGGTGCAGGTGGGGCAGTTCCTGCAAAGCGAGCAGGAGGCCCGCGAGCTGGTAGTGGGGCTGCACGACGGCAAGCCGGTCTACCTGGGGGATGTGGCAAAGGTTTCTCTGGGTCAGGAGACCCCGACCAAGCGCAGCTGGATGGGGAAAGGGCAAGCCAGTTATCCGGCGGTGACCCTGGCCATCGGCAAGCAGCCGGGCCAGAACGCGGTCGATGTGGCCAAGCGGGTGGAGGCGCGGGTCGAGAGTTTACAGAACCGATTGATCCCTGCCGGGGTCGAGGTGACGGTGACCCGTGACTACGGCGTCACCGCCGAGACCAAATCCAACACCCTCATCGGCAAGCTGATTTTTGCCACCACTGCGGTGGTGCTGCTGGTACTGGTGAGCATGGGCTGGCGCGAGGCGCTGGTAGTGGGCGTTGCCATCGTCATCACCCTGGCACTGACCCTGTTTGCCAGCTGGGCCTGGGGCTTTACCCTCAACCGGGTGTCGCTGTTTGCGCTGATCTTCTCCATCGGCATTCTGGTGGATGACGCCATAGTCGTGGTGGAGAACATCCACCGCCATCGCGGTCTGGGCAAGGGGGCGCTCAAGGATCTTATTCCGGGGGCGGTGGACGAGGTGGGGGGGCCGACCATACTGGCGACCCTGACCGTGATCGCGGCCCTGCTGCCGATGGCCTTTGTCAGCGGCCTGATGGGCCCCTACATGAGCCCCATCCCCATCAATGCCAGCATGGGGATGCTGATCTCTCTGCTGGTGGCTTTTATCTTCTCCCCCTGGCTGGCGAGCCATTTGCTCAAGGGGGAGGTGCACGGTGCCCACGGCGAGGCCAAGGCCGGCCTCTTTCACCGGCTGATGACCCCTTTCCTGATCGGTGATGGTGCCAAGCGTGCCAGACGCAAACTCTGGCTGGTGGTGTTGCTGTTGGTCGGGGCCGCCACCGCCATGCCGGTGGTGCAGTGGGTTGTGCTCAAGATGCTCCCCTTTGACAACAAGTCGGAATTCCAGCTGGTGCTCGATATGCCTGAGGGGGCAACTCTGGAGCAGACCGAGCGCACCCTGCTGGCGGTTGGGCGGGAGCTTGCCAAGGTGCCGGAGGTGAAGGATTACCAGATCTACGCCGGCACCGCTGCCCCCATCAATTTCAATGGCCTGGTGCGCCACTACTTTATCCGCAGCGGCGCCAACGTGGGGGATATTCAGGTCAATCTGGTGGACAAGCATGAGCGGGATCGCAGCAGTCACCAGATTGCCCAATCGGTTCGGGCGCCGCTGCAGGCTATCGCCAGTGCGGTGGGGGGGAACTTCAAGGTGGTGGAGGTTCCCCCCGGCCCGCCGGTCTGGTCACCCATAGTCGCAGAAGTGTATGGCCCGACACCGGCCGCCCGCGAAGCAGCCGCGCGCGCCGTTCAGGCCCGTTTTGTGGCCACGGCGGATCTGGTGGATGTCGACATCTATCTGACCGACCCGCAGCCCAAGTGGCGGCTGGTGGTGGATCGCAGCAAAGCGGCCCTGCTCGGGATCGATCTCGGGGATCTGGTTAGCAGCCTCAATGGCGGGGTGGGCTATCAGGATGCCAGCTGGCTGCAGGGGCACGGCGCCAAATATCCGGTGCCGATCCGCATCGAGCTTGCCCCCGGTGACAAACGGGATCTGGCGGGTGTGCTGGCCCTCAAGGTGCGCAGCCAGAGTGGCCAGCTCATCAGGGTCTCCGAGCTGGTGAGTCGCAAAGACGAGGTGGCTCCCAGCTATATCATGCACAAGAACATGCAACCCATGGTGATGGTGGTGGCCGACATGGGCGGCCATACCGACAGCCCGCTCTACGGCATGTTTGCCGCCGGAGCTGACATCGACTTGCCCCAATATTACGTGCAGCAGCCCGACAAACTGGGGGAGGTAGCGCTGTTGTGGGACGGGGAGTGGAAGGTAACCTACGAGACCTTTCGCGACATGGGTATCGCCTACGGGGTGGGGATGATCCTCATCTACCTGCTGGTGGTGGCCCAGTTCCGCTCCTATCTGGTGCCGCTCATCATCATGGCCCCCATTCCGCTCACCCTCATCGGGGTGATGCCGGGCCACGCGCTGCTGGGGGCCCAGTTTACGGCCACCTCGATGATCGGGATGATCGCCCTGGCCGGGATCATAGTGCGCAACAGCATACTGCTGGTGGACTTTATCGAGCAGCAGCGCCGCGCCGGAGTGGCGTTCGAGCAGGCAGTGATCGAAGCGGCGCAGGTGCGGGCCAAACCCATCATGCTGACGGCGCTGGCGGCGATGATCGGGGCCCTGTTTATCCTCGATGATCCCATCTTCAACGGGCTGGCCATCAGCCTTATTTTCGGCATTCTGGTCTCCACCTTGCTCACCCTGGTGGTAATACCGCTGCTCTACTACAGCCTGATGGCGCGGCGTGTTTGACGGGAGCAGAGCGCGGCCAGTGCTTTCAGTGTTTCACCAGACCGGGCGGGGGAGAGGCGAGGGGGCCATCGGGCGAGAGGAGGGCCTCTTCCTGCATGCTGGCCTTCAGCAGCGGGAAATAGCGTTTGTCCTGCTTGACCATGTGACCCAGCACCAGATCCTGCAACACAAATTCCAGCAGGGTGAGGCTGGTCAGCTCGCCAGTGCGGGCCGCCTGATAAAGGCTGTCGGCCCGACGGAGCAGCTTTTGATGCTCCTGACGGTGAGTGTCCAGCTCTGCGTACTCCAGCTTGGCCAAAATGGCCTCTTCATTGTTGAAGTGGCGGGCGGCCAGGGCCAGTAGGGCCTCGAAGTTTTGATGAAACTGGTCTGTATCCTCTTCCATGGTCAGCACACCGTTGAGCAACTGGTTGGCCAGGGCAAACAGCTGGCGATGGTCATCATCGATCTGCGGGTGGCCGCAGTCGTGGCTCTGTTTCCAGCCCAGCTGCATCTGGTTGGCTGCCTCTCGCGTGATCCCGCCCGCCATCTGGGGCGTGAACAGCTGGATGCGGTTGCGCCCCGCCTCCTTGGCCTGATACATGGCCTGATCGCCGTGATTCATCAACTGCTTCTGGGTGGTGCCGTGCTGCGGATAGAGGGCCACACCGATGCAGCTTGAGATATGGAAATGGAGCGCATCTGTCATGGCAAAGGTCTGGTTGAGACTCTGGTGGATGGCCTCGGCGATGGCGATGGCCCCCGTTTCTCCCGTTATTTCGGGCAGCAGCACCATGAATTCATCCCCGCCGATCCGGGCGACCGTGTCCCCCTCCCGCACACAGTGCAGCATGCGCTTGGCGACGGTGGCCAGCAGCCAGTCGCCTGCCTCGTGCCCATGCTGATCGTTGACCGGCTTGAAGTGGTCGAGATCGATGAACAGCAGGGCAAGCGGCTTTCCGTCCGCCTGTTGCAGTGAGTGTTGCAGCCTGTCTTGTAGCAGACGACGGTTGGGCAGGTGAGTGAGGGGATCATAAAAAGCGAGCTGGCGCATCATCTCCTCGCTGGCTTTGCGATCGCTGATGTCCCGGGTTACGCCGAGCACAGAGACGGGGTTGCCATCTTTGTCGGCATGCAGTGTGGTCACCACTTCTGTGTGAATGAGGCGCCCATCCTTGTGAGGCTGATCCACCAGGGTGACTCGCTTGGTATTGATGTGATCCCCCGCCGCCCAGGTTGCCAGCGACTCCTTCATCTGGCGGGCGATGCGGTCGGCAGATTCAGCCGTCATCAACTCCTCGCCCGTCTGGGCCAGCACCTCCTCGACGGTGAAACCACGCAAGTGCTGCACCGACGGGCTCAGGTAGGTGAAGCGACCACTCTGGATATCCATGGTCCAGATGACGTCGGCACTGTTCTCCGTGATGAAGCGGAAGTGGCGCTCGTTGTCGGCTATCTCCTGGCTTAGCTGATGGCGTGCCTTGCTCTCTTCCCGCAGACGGCGGTTGAGACGCAGGAAGATCATAAGCAATATCAATAGGAAGGCGGTGACCAGCAGGCCGATGGCGATGCCCTGATAGATCATCAACTGCTGTTGGTGCGCTCTCTCTTCCTGCTGGCTGTAGAGGAAACTATCCAGATCCGGCATGGCAGTGAGCAGGCCGAGGTCCATATAGGTTTGCGCTATGTGTTGCCAGCGGCCGGGATACATGTAGCCCATCTCCACCAGATCGGCGCGGATCAGCGGCTGCATCTGCTTGGCTTCAAACAGCAGCTTGCTGCGGTCCAGGGCCGGATTATTGGTCGCCGGATATTGGGTGAGGATCCAGGCTACCACCTCTTCGGGATGCAGCATGGCGTAACGCCAGCCCTTGAGGCTGGCTTCGCGAAAGGCTCTGACTCTCGCCCCGTGGTCGCGCAATTCACGCTCGGAGGTAAACAGGTTGTCACCGTAGAAGTCGATACCGGCGCTGCGGGGAGTAAAGGTCTGATAGGGCACACCGCTTTGCTGCAATGTGTAGGTTTCATCCGTGTTGTAGGCGCTCATGGCTTCCACTTCGCCCCGAATTAGCGCATCTGCACTCAGGGTATGGGGCTGGCGATGGAGCAACCCAAGAGCAACCCCTTCGTGTTGCAGGTAGGCGATCAGCTCTTCGGAGTGATATTCCAGCATCAGACGGCGGCCAACGAGATCATGCACGTTGTCGATATCGGCACGGGCCAGCAGCACCAGAGGGGAGTGTTGAAACGGGGTAGCCAGGACCACGACAGGTTGGCCGCGCTGGCGATCCAGCAGCAAGTCACTGCTGCCGACTCCATAATGGGCGCGTCCCGAGACAACTTCGTCGACCACGTCCGTGCCCGGGCCGGCCTCTCTGAGCCTGACATCGAGCCCTGCATCCCGGTAATAGCCCTGGGCGATGGCCGCATAGTAGCCGGCAAACTGGAACTGATGATGCCACTTCAACTGTAAAACAATCGGATCCTGTGCCGCGACTCTGGCCGGCAGACAGGCCAGTATGATCAGCAGCAACGGCATGAGCAAAGGGCCAATATGCCGGCCCGAGCAATGGAAAAATGCAGGGGGTAAGCTCAAGTAAGGCCGCCTGGTGATGTATCTATGGCTAGCGTCGGGCAATTTCTCTCATGCTGCAAGTGTCAATCCCTCGGTCAGGGGGGATTTTTGCACGGTTGTGACCGTATCGGTGCTTTTGGCGTCATTCTTGTCAATTTTTGATGGTCTATGGCCACAACCTGGCCTGGTTGAAGACTGCAGGTGAGAAAGAAAGTGGTAATATCGGCCCGCTATTGACTCGATAAAGGCCTGCCCATGACTGCTCTGCGTCTGCTAGTTTCCGACTCTCACGATCCCCTGTTCAACCTGGCGGTGGAGGAGTGCATCTTCCGGCAGATGGACCCGAACCAGCGGGTACTGTTTCTGTGGCGTAACGCCAATACAGTGGTGATTGGCCGTGCCCAGAACCCGTGGAAGGAGTGCAATACCCGCCGCATGGAAGAGGATGGCGTGACCCTGGCCAGGCGCAGCAGTGGAGGGGGCGCCGTGTTTCACGACCTTGGCAACAGCTGCTTCACCTTCATGGCGGGCAAGCCGGGCTATGACAAGAGCATCTCCACCGCCATAGTGCTCGATGCGCTCAAGCTGCTCGGGGTGAATGCCTTTGCTTCCGGGCGCAACGACCTGCTGGTGGCCACCCAGGACGGGGATCGCAAGGTGTCTGGCTCGGCCTATCGGGAGACCCATGATCGCGGTTTCCATCATGGTACCCTGCTGCTCGATGCAGACTTGAGCCGCCTCACCAATTACCTCAATCCCGACCCCAAGAAGCTGGCCGCCAAGGGGATCAGCTCGGTACGCAGTCGGGTAGCCAACCTGTGCGAGTTGCTGCCCGGGCTCGAACATCAGCAGGTGAGTCATGCGCTCATTGAGGCCTTCTTCGCCCACTACGGTGCGCGCGTCTCCCCCGAGCATATCTCCCCGATCCAATTGCCGGACTTGCCCGGCTTTGCCGACACTTTCGCCCGCCAGCGCAGCTGGGAGTGGAATTTTGGTCATGCGCCTGCGTTCACCCATCAGCTGGACGAGCGCTTCGACTGGGGCGGGGTGGAGCTGCATTTCGATGTGGAGAAGGGGATCATAGGTCGGGCGCAGATCTTCAGCGACAGCCTGGATCCGGCCCCATTGGATGCATTGGCCCAGCGGCTGGTGGGCGTGGCCTATCGCAGCGACGCCATCGCCGCGCTGCTCGGGCAACTGAAGACCGATTTCCCGGCTCGGCAAGCCGAGCTGGATGCGCTTGCTGGCTGGTTGCAGGCGGCACTGCGCTGACCGCAATGTCCAGGCAGCATGCTCACTGACGAGGTGCCCAAACGCACCTCAAGATAAACGGCGGGATGGAGAGTCCCGCCGTTTATCTTGTCCGTCAATTCACTGTTTTTGCAGCTGGGTGACTGTCAGCTTGCCAGCCGGGTTTTCGGCGTGAAAGCGCACCGTATCTCCGACCTTTAGCCCCTTGGTCAGGGCCGGATCGGCCAGCAGGAACACCATTGTCATGGGGGGCATTTTGAGGTTGGTGATGGCCTCGTGTTTGATGCCCACCTTGCCGCTGGCCTCGTCGATACGGCTGATGATCCCCTTGGTCATCGCGTTCTCTCCCGTCGCCTGCATATCCATCCCCTCCATCTGGGCCATATCGTGCCCCTCGTGGCTCATGGTCATTTCGGCCCGGGCCTGGAGAGAGGCAAGGCCGAGCAGCAATGTCATTGCAAATGTCTTGTAGTTCATGGTCTTTTCCTCGTGATTGATTCAAACACTTCGTTGATTGCAAAAGGGTTAGTCGGCTTCTTGGTCTGCCTGCTTGCCAAGGCTGTGGCTGCGCCACAGGTAGTAGGCGGCTGGCAACACCAGCAGGGTCAGCACCAGGGCGCTCACCATGCCGCCGATCATCGGCGCGGCGATGCGCTGCATCACCTCGGAGCCGGTGCCCTGGCTCCACATGATGGGCAAGAGGCCGGCGATGATGGTGACTACCGTCATCATCTTGGGGCGCAGGCGCAGGGCGGCGCCGTGGATCACTGCCCGGTGCAGACCCGCCTTGTCCGGATTGCCGCTCGCCACCAGCTCATCCCAGGCGTGGTTGAGGTAGACCAGCATCAGCACGCCTGTCTCCACCGCCACCCCGGCCAGGGCGATAAAGCCCACCCCCACCGCCACCGAGAGGTTGAAGTCGAGCAGCCAGAGGGTCCAGATCCCGCCCACTACCGCGAGCGGCAAGGTGGTGAGAATGAGCAGCACCTCCTGGAAGCGGCGAAACGCCAGATAGAGCAACAGCACGATAATGGCGACGGTCAATGGCACCACGTAGGCGAGGCGTGCCTTGGCCCGCTCCATGTATTCATACTGACCCGACCAGGTGAGGGCGTAGCCCGCCGGCAGCACCAGTTGCTTGCTCACCTCGGCCTTGGCCTCTGCCACAAAAGAGCCGATGTCGCGGCCGCGAATATCCACGTAGACCCAGCCGTTCAGGCGCGCGTTCTCGCTGCGCAACATGGGGGCTTCGTCACTGATGTAGACCCGGGCCACGTCCGCCAGCGCGATACGTGCGCCGCTCGGCGTGACCACCGGCAGCAGCTCCAGGCTGGCCACCGAGTCGCGATAGCTCTGGGGGTAGCGCAGGTTGATGGGGTAGCGCTCGCGCCCCTCTATGGTCTGGCCCACCTCCATGCCGCCCACAGCGGTGGCGAGCACCGCCTGCACATCGGCGATATTGAGGCCGTAGCGGGCCGCTTTGAGCCGGTCTATATCCACCTTGACGTAGCGGCCACCCGCCACCCGCTCGGCGTAGACGGATGCAGCGCCCTCCACCTTGCCGACGATCTGCTCCAGATGCTGGCCGACTTGCTGAATGACCTTGAGGTCGGGCCCCGCTATCTTGATGCCGACCGGGGTCTTGATGCCGGTGGCCAGCATGTCGATGCGAGTCTTGATGGGAGGCACCCAGGCGTTGGTGAGGCCGGGGAAGCGGATGAGGGAGTCGAGCTCCTCTTTCAGCTTCTCCGGCGTCATGCCGGGGCGCCACTGGTCGCGGGGCTTGAGCTGGATGCTGGTTTCCATCATCACCAGATCGGCTGGGTCTGTGGCGGTCTCGGCGCGCCCCGCCTTGCCGAACACGTTCTGCACCTCGGGCACGGTGCGAATGAGCTTGTCGGTCTGCTGCAGGATCTCCCGCGCCTTGCCCACCGAGATATTGGCCGCTGTGGTGGGCATGTACATTATGTCCCCCTCATCGAGGGGCGGAATGAACTCCGAGCCCAGATACTGGAGTGGCCAGAAGCCCGCCACCGTCACCATGGCGGCGATTGCTAGAGTGGTTTTGGGGCGCGCCAGCACGGCTTTCAGCAGCGGTATATAGGCCTGGCTCAAGCCACGGTTGAGAGGATTGGCCTGCTCGGCCAGCACCTTGCCGCGAATAAAATAGCCCATCATGACTGGAACGAGGGTGATGGCGAGTGCCGCGGCGGCCGCCATGGCGTAGGTCTTGGTGTAGGCGAGCGGATGGAACATCCGCCCCTCCTGCGCCTCCAGCGCAAACACCGGCAAAAAGCTCATTGTGATGATGAGCAGGGAGAAGAAGATGGCGGGCCCCACTTCTATGCTCGCCTCCGTGATGATGCGCCAGCGGTTCTTGTCGGTGAGTGCCTCCCGCTCCATATGTTTGTGGACGTTCTCGATCATCACAATGGCGCCGTCCACCATGGCGCCGATGGCGATGGCAATGCCCCCCAGCGACATGATGTTGGCGTTGATCCCCTGCAGGTGCATGACGATAAAGGCCACCAGAATGGCGATGGGCAAGGTGATGACCACCACCAGCGACGAGCGCAGATGGAACAGGAAGGCCAGACAGACCAGCACCACCACGGCGAACTCCTCCAGCAGCTTGCCGGAGAGGTTGTCGATGGCGCGCTGGATAAGGTCGGATCTGTCGTAGACAGTGACCACTTCTACCCCTTCCGGCAGGCTGCTTTTCAGCTCCGCCAGCCGCGCCTTGACCCCGTCTATGGTGTGCTGGGCATTCTCGCCATAGCGCATGACGATGATGCCGCCCACCACTTCCCCTTCGCCGTTGAGCTCGGCGATACCGCGCCGCATCTGGGGGCCGGTGACCACATCCGCCACATCGCCGAGCAGCAGCGGGGCGCCGCGCACAGTGGTGCCAAGCGGGATCTGCTTGAGGTCGTCGACGCTCTTCAAATAGCCATTGGAGCGCACCATGTACTCCGCTTCCGCCATCTCGATGACGGAAGCGCCGGTCTCCTGATTGCCCTGCTGGATGGCGGTTTCGATAAGGGAGAGCGGAATGCCGTAGGCGCGTAGCTTGTCCGGGTCGACCCGTACCTGATACTGGCGCACCATGCCGCCGACGGTGGCGACCTCGGAGACGCCATTGACGGTTTGCAGCTCGTACTTGAGGAACCAGTTCTGCAGGGAGGTAAGCTCGCTCAAGTCATGCTTGCCGGTTCTGTCCACCAGGGCGTACTGATAGACCCAACCCACACCGGTGGCATCGGGGCCGAGCTGGGGTTTCGCCTCGGCCGGCAGATTGGGGGCGACCTGGCTCAAATACTCCAGCACCCGGGCGCGGGCCCAATAGAGATCCGTGTTGTCGTCAAACAGCACATAGACGAAGGAGTCGCCGAAGAAGGAGTAGCCGCGCACCGTGGTGGCTCCCGGCACCGCCAGCATGGCGGTGGTGAGCGGGTAGGTCACCTGATCCTCCACCACCTGGGGGGCCTGCCCCGGGTAGGCCGTCTTGATGATCACCTGAACGTCAGAGAGGTCCGGCAGGGCATCCACCGGGGTCTGTTTCACCGACCAGAGCCCCCAGGCGGTGAGCATGACGGTCAACAGCAGCACCAGAAAGCGGTTGCCCACGGACCAGCGAATAATGGCAGGGATCATGATCTGGCTCCTTGCTCATGTTGCGCAGAGCGCGGAGCTTGGTTGTCGGCAACGTAGCGAATAAGCGAGGGGATCATGGCTTGGCCCCCATACCGTGCTGGCTAGGATCCATGCCTTCCATCTCATCTGTTGCCTGCTCCGGAGCGTGGCCGGTGGCCGGTGCACTTTCCTTGGCACTCTCCTGATGGATGGTGGTGATGCGGTACTCATCCCCCTCCTGCATCACCTGCAGATGGAGGCTTTGCCCCTCGGCCAGTTTGCTGATATCGACTCCTTCGGCGACGGTGAACTCCATCTCCATGGCAGGCCACTGCCACTGGGGGATGGGCGGGTGGGCCACCATCAGGGTGCGGCTGGCCAGATCCATGCTTTGCACAGTCCCTTGAGTCCACACCTGCGCCGGGCGCACCGCCGTCATGCGCTGGAAGTCCGAATCGATGGCCGATTCGGAGTCGAGGAGGAACTGGGCCGAGCGGACTATGCTATCCCCAGCCTCTACCCCTGCCTTGATGGCCACCTTGTCGCCAAACTGAAGGCCCAGAGTGACGGCCACCGACTTGAAGTTGCCATCCCCCAACGCCAATACCAGCCGGTTCTGGTTGCCGGTGCGGATCACGGCTTCGCTCGGTACCACCACTTGGGGCTCACCCTCGCCGGTGCGAATACTCACCTTGGCGAACATATTGGGTTTCAAAAACTCGTCCGGGTTGTCAACGCGCAGCCGCACCTTGAGGGTGCGGGTAGCGGCATCCAGGGTTGGGTAGAGGTAATCCACCCGGCCCTGCCAGCGGCGGCCCGGGGCGTAGTCCAGGGTCATGGTGACCGGATCCCCCACTTTCAGCTGTGCGGCCTGGCGCTCGAACACCTCGGCGCTCACCCACACCTGCTGCAGGGTGCTGATGTTGAACAGGGCGGCGGCGGGCTCCACATACTGACCCTCGCGCACCTTGAGCTCCGAGACATAACCGCTGCTCGGGGCATAGATGCCAATGGTTTCACGCACCTGACGGCTGCGTTTGAGGGCGACAATTTGATCCGCCGGCACCTGCAGGGACTTGAGCTTGCCCTCGGCGGCGCGCAGCAGCAGCGGGTTGGCTGTGTTGAGGGCGAGCAGGTACTCGTGCTGGGCGTTGACCAGATCCGGCGCGTAGATCTCGTAGAGCAGGGCGCCTTTGGCCACCTTCTGCCCCTCGCTCTTGATGGCGAGGGTGCGGATCCAGCCCGCCATGCGGGCGTTGATGGCCTCCAGCCGATCTTCGTCATAGCCGACGTAACCCACTGTCTCGATCTGCTGGTGGATGGGCAGTCGCTCCACTTTGGCTAGCCGCACCCCCAGGTTCTGCTGGATCTCGGGGCTGATGGTGACTGTGCCCGGCGAGCCGCTTTTTTGCTCCTCATAGACGGGGATAAAGTCCATCCCCATGTTGTCCTTGGCCGGGCCATCGCGCTTGTCGCGCGGATCCATGGGGTTGACCCAGTAAAGGGGCGTCTTCTCTTTGGCGGTTGCACCGTCGCCAGTCTGTTTGGCGGCCCAGTAGCCGCCACCGGCCCCGAGGACCAGCAGCAGGGCTGAGACAAGCAGCTTTTGGCTTGATTTATGGCTCATAGGGAACCTCCGACCTGCATCAGGCGGGCGCTAATGGTGCAAGGGTGAGCGGCAACAGGCTCGGTCAATCGGGCAGATGACATATGCATCTTCTCTTCTGTCAGGCCGCCGGCTTGTGATGGTGACAGACGCATAACGAGCGTCTGGTTGCTGCATCTATCGCAGCAGATCACACAGGCTGGGCGGCAAACGGGGCGTTGCTGACGAGTCAGCGGACGCACGGTTCCCTGCTATTGCTGGCGGTGCCAGCCGTCACAGGGTCAGGCAAGGACGTGCAGTGTTGGGCAAGGTCAGCCTTGTCCCATGCACGGGAGAAGATCCTTCTAGTGGCGCAGTACCGACAGCATCAGATGTCGGCGGGGCCAGGAGGGGGGATGAGTGCCACGGCTACGCAGGAAGGGATCCCGCAGCCAGTGATCGAACAGATGGCTGGCGACCCCCAGATGGGGCAGCAGCAACAAAGGGAGAACGAGCAGGGTCAGCAGCGCGGCCAGCAGTGGCAAGCCGGCCCCGGTTGGCGAGGTGAGGCCGCCGTGCATCTGGCAGTCATCCTGGCTCTGGGTGCTGGCCTGGCCATCGTGGCAGGGGAGGCTCTGCATGGCCGGGGAGGTCTCGGCGCTGCCGCTCATGATCATCATGGCATCCGGGGACTGGGCAGCGCCTTCGTCGACCGTGGCGCCATGCCAGCTAATGCAGAGGGTGAGATTGCAGACGAGCAGCAGCCCCAGCAACAGCCGGGCGATGAGCACTGTGGGCAATCTCGATGACAACATGGGTGGTTTCCCTGCGACAGATGGGCCGAATGTAAACCTTGCCGAAAGGTGAAGGTCAAGGCGTGGCAAGCCCCCTCTGTCAAAGAGTTTATATGGATTAAGAAATGGCGGAATTGCGAACACAAAAGCCCCCGCATCGGCGGGGGCTCAGGGTCAGGGGCGACAGGATGCCAGGCTACCGGGATCAGGCGAATGTGGCCCAGATGGGAGCGTGGTCGGAGGGTTTTTCGATACCGCGCAGCTCGTAGTCGATGCCGGTCTCGGTCACTGTGTCCTTGAGGGCGTCGGAGGCCATGATGAGATCGATGCGCAGGCCGCGGTTCTCGTCAAAGCCCTTTGAACGGTAGTCAAACCAGGAGAAACGCTCGCACTCCGTGGGGTTGGCTGCGCGGAAGGTGTCGGTCAGGCCGAACCCTTTCAGGCGCTCCATCCATTCGCGCTCGATGGGCAGGAAGGAGCACTTGCCCTCTCGCAGCCAGCGTTTGCGGTTTGCCTCGCCGATGCCGATGTCGAGATCCGTGGGGGAGATATTCACATCGCCGATCAGCACGAGTTGATCATTCGGGGTGTGGTGAGTTTCCAGATAGTGCTGCAAGTCCTCGTAGAACTTCTGCTTGGCCGGGAACTTGGTCTCGTGATCCTGGTTCTCCCCTTGCGGGAAATAGCCGTTCATCACCTTGATGAGGGAGCCATCCTCCCGTTTGAAGGTCGCCATGATCATGCGGCGCTGGGCATCTTCCGGATCGGTAGGGAAGCCTTTTTGTACCTCGACCGGCTTCTGCTTGCTCATGATGGCCACCCCGTAATGGGCCTTCTGACCGTGGAATTCCACGTGATAGCCCATGGCTTCCACGTCTGCCAGCGGGAAGGCCTCGTCGTGTACCTTGATCTCCTGCAGGCCGATCACATCCGGCTGGTGTTTGTCGATGATGGCTTGCAGCTGATGAAGGCGGGCGCGCAGGCCATTGATATTAAAAGAGATGATCTTCATGTCCGGGATGCTCATGTCATTTTTATAAGTCGCTATTGGACTAGGAATCCGCCGCGGATGCAAGTTAAGGGGCCGGCTTGGTCCCGCTTGCATGGGCGCTTGCCCCGGCGCCATCGCTGGCTGGGGAGGGCGGCGCCACTCAACGGGTCATCTTTTTCACGAACACCACCACAAACAGCGCCAGCGTGAAGCTGCCGGTAAAGGCCTCGAAGGCGGCGAAGATCCGCGACAGGCCCACGGGAGTGAAGTCGCCATACCCCAGGGTAGTGAAGGTCACCACGCTGTAGTAGAGGCATTCGAGCAGGAAGATGGCATTTTGCTTGAAGGGGGCGCCGGGCTGGTAGATAAGGTGCTCACCCTGGAAGTTCAGGCCGAAGAAGAAGTAGAAGATGCTGCAGATGAAGATGAGCAGCAGGGAGAAGAGCACCACCCGCATCGGCGCCTCGCCGTAGCCGCAGAAGAGGTCGACTATCCAGGAGGTGAATCTCTGGATTGACCAGAGCGGCAACTGCAGGCGGCGCATGGTGAGCTCCCGCTGTATGTAGCGGCCTGACATGGTGAAGATGCCTTGCGCCTCCGAGGCTTTGCGCAGATCCCGGTAGGTCTCTTCCGCCTCCTTGAACCAGATGCGGGCCTGTGCCGGATCCCGCTCGCTGCGTCCGCGCCGCTCCTGCATCAGTCGTTTGCCGGTGTTGAGGTTGTCGAGGCGGGTGTTGTGCCAGCGGATGCCGAGCAGATTGACGTCGTCGAGTTCGGCGCAGTGGAGGTTGGCGTCACTGAGATCCGCCTTCATAAGGCTGCCGCCCTTGATGCGAATACCGTAGAGGTGGGCACCTTGCAAGTTGGCCCGATAGAAGTTGCACTGCTCCAGCAAGAAGCCCTGTGGTGCTCCCTTCTTCACCAGATTGAGCCCGGCCAGGTTGGCACGGGCCAGTTGCAGGCCGTGGCACAGACCGCCCTGATGAATGTAGTGTTCCAGCTCATGCGCCGTCTGGGGATCCTGATGATCAGCATGGGGATCGTGCCAGCGGCACAGCTCGTGCTCCCCTGCCTCCTCGCTGCAGTGACGCCCGTCCGCCACCAGATATCGACACATCGCCATTGCGGTTCTCCTCCCCTCGCCGAGTCTGTATCAGCATAGGCGAGGGGAGCCGCTCTTGGGTCAGCTGAGCTGGGTAAACTCCTGACGCAGCTTGCGAAAACGATCCTGCTGGGTGGGGTTGAGGGGGATGCCGTCCAGCACCTCCAGCGTCTCTTTGCACTCGGCGCCAAACTCCGGGCTCTTGCGATTCTTCTGCATCAGTTGCAGCAGCACCTGGATCTTGTTGAGGGCAGCACCTGTATTGGCGGGAGCGCGGCGCAGGGCCTCGCGAAAGTGGCCGAGGGCCTGCTCCAGCTCACCGCTCTGATAGGCCTTGATACCGAGATCGTTGAGCTGCTGGTAGCGCTGACGCCGCTCCAGCACTGTCTTGTCATCGCGGGTGGCCTGGATGCAGGTGGTGAGCAGCCTGTCTTCATCTTCCGCCAGCAGTGCCTGCAGGCTCTCGGCGTATTCGAATTCGCCGAGCTGGTAGAGGGCCAGTATGGTCTCGCCCAGCAGGCTGGGGGGCATAGTGGCCGGTTGATCGAGCCAGTTCTGGTTGGCGCGATAGAGCATCTTCTTGCCCTTGAGCAGCTCCCCCAGGGCGATCTGCACCCTGGCCTGGCAGATCTGCTCGAACACCGGGTAGTTGAACTCCGCCATCATCAGCGAATCGCGGATGCGAGACAGGGCCGAATTCACCTGTTTCTGCAGATTGGCGATGTGGTAGCTGTCGTTGCTGTTGAGGGCGTACAGGGTCAGAGTCTGGATATAGGCCCCCAGATAGTGGGGGGTGCGATGGATGGAGTTGCGCGACAAGTCGATGAGGGAGAGCAATACATCCTTGGCCTGGGCGTAGTCGTGGCGTAGCAGGCACACTTCTGCCAGCCGGCGGGAGAGCTGCACCGACTGGGGCGAAATATCCACCGCTCGCCTGAGCTCCTGCTGGGCCAGCTCGCTATTGCCAAGGGCCAGCTGGGATTCTGCCAGCCACATGTGGGCCTCCACCATCAGCGGGGTATTCTTGAGGGTAGCCTGCAGGTGGCTCACGGCCTCCTCGTTCAGGCCCAGGGTGTGGCACGCCTTGCCCAGCGTCAGCCGGGCCCAGCTGTTCTCTTGCCCGGCCAGCAGTTGGCGCATCAGGCTGCGCGCCTCCTTGGCCTGCCCCAGCTTGAGCTGGGTATCGGCTTGCAGGCAGCGGCAGAAGTTGGCAAAGCGGGGCACCGCATCGGCCCGTTCTGCACAGACGGTCAGCAGAGCAGGCAGATCGTCCTTGGCAAGAGCGGTGAAGACGCTCTCCAGCGCCTGGCGGCGGGCGAGGGCACGCTTGAGGCGAAACGAAAACTGTTCCTGGGAGAAAGGCTTCATCAGGTATTCGTCGGGCTCGGCCTCCAGCGCACTCAGCACCATGGCGCGGGAGCTGTCAGCGCTCACCATGATCACCACGCTCTGGGGGGGGATGAGATGCTGATCCCGCAGGCTTTCCAGCAGTTGACGCCCGTTCTCGCCGCCCCCCAGTTCGTAGTCGAGCAGATAGATGTCAAAGGTCTCTTTCTGACAGCGGCGCCGGGCCTCCTCGGCCGCATTGACGTAGGTAATGCGGTTGATGCCCAGGTTGATCAGCATGGCCTTCATCATCACCTGAAAGGATCGCTGTTCGTTGACCAGCAAGATGCGCTTGGGCTTGGGCGGGGCTTTTTTCTCTGGTTCGGTGTCAGGTGTCTGCATCTGTCAGGGTCAAGGCGCTACGGGCGGATAACAGAAGTGTGCCACCAAAGCGCGCAGACAGGCAATTTAACATGGGCAGGCCCCGCTGTTTTTCAGCGGGGCCATACGGCTTATGGCTTTTCTTGCACCAGATAAGGGGCAAACTGGGGAGTGAATTTAGCGGTAAAGCCCTGCTCCGTCTTGATGATGAGATAGGCCGCCAGCTGGTGTGCTTTGGCGAAGGCCATAGCCTGCTCAGGCCCCATCACCATGAGCGCTGTATCGAGGGCATCGGCTTCCAGCGCTGTGTTGGCCATCACGCTGGCGGAGACCAGCTTGTGGGTCACGGGGGCGCCTGTTTCCGGGTCGATAATGTGGGAGTAACGCTGGCCATCGAGCTCGTAGTAGTTGCGATAGCTGCCTGCGGTGCTGAGGGCCATGCCATTGGGGGTTACAACATCGGAGAAGGCGCCGGGTTGATCCGCCGGCTTGACAATGGCGACGCGCCAGGGCTTGCCCTTGTTGTTGTGACCTTTGCTGCGCACTGCGCCCGCCACCTCGATGAGGTAGTTGTGGACTCCCCTGCTCTCAAGCAACACGGCAATTTCATCCGAGGCGGCGCCTTCCCCCAAGGTAGAGAGATCGAGGTAGAGATCCGGGATGGCCTTGCTGAGCAGGAAGTGGTCCCCCCGCGGGGTCAGGGTCAGTTTGTCGATACCCACCTTTTGACGCGCCTTGGCGATCTGTACATCACTGGGTTTTTTGAGCGGGCGCATGTCCGGCCCGAATCCCCACAGGTTGACCAGCGGACCTATGGTGACATCCAGCTTGCCATGAGTGAGATGACCCGTATCAATGCCCTGCTGCACTATGATGGCCATGGCAGGCGGGATCATCATGGGCTGGTTGGCTGGCCCCTGGTTGAAACGGGAGATGAGGGAGCTCTTGTCATAGGTGGAGATCTCCTTGTTCATCCGCGTCAGCAGGGTATCAACCTCACCTTGCAGTGCTGCTTCACCCCCCGGATAGGGGTCGTTCACCGTCACCACATAGTAGGTCCCCATGGTTTGACCCTGAATGCGGGTCTGGGTGGGGGCCGGCTGGCAGGCGGTCAACATCAGCACCAGAGGTAACAGCAGGCCGCGCAGGGCCGATACAGAGGTGAACGACATAAGCAAGATCTCTATCTCAAACAGGGCGTTGTGCCACAGGGTCGCCAGCTTAGCCAAGAGGTTGGCGGGTGGCGAGGGTCTGGCGCACAAAATCGCGGACAAAATTAAACACAGGTGGGCCGGTGACGAGACCGACGCGTATTCATTCAAACTCAATATCTATTGTTCATCGGGTCAATCTGGTGATGTGACCCGCAGCTTTGCACTAAAGCCATAGCCGATTGACAACACTTGAGTAGAATAAGGTCGATTTTGACAGCATCTTTGCCCGTTGTGGATCACAGCCTGAGGCAATTGTGTTGCCATCTATTGCCAATCAAAGGAGAAGATGATGAAAAAGGCGATCACCCTGCTGTTTCTGAGCACCCTGGCGGCCCCGGTCCTGGCCGATGAGTGCGCGTTGGTCATCGAAGGCAATGATGCCATGCAGTACAACCTCAAAGAGATGAGCGTACCGGCGACCTGCAAAGAGGTGACAGTGACCCTCAACCACACCGGCAAGATGCCGGTGACCGCCATGGGCCACAACTGGGCGTTGTCGAACACCGCCGACTATCAGGCTGTCGCCACCGCCGGCATGAGCGCCGGTGCCGACAACAACTATTTGCCCAAGGATGATCCGCGGGTGCTGGCCCACACCAAGATGATTGGCGGCGGCGAGAGCACCAGCGTGACCTTCAAAACCGATGGTCTTGCCGGTAAAGACCTTACCTTCTTCTGCTCCTTCCCCGGCCACTTCGCCATGATGAAGGGCAGCTTCAAGATCGGCTAAGCCGCTTGTTCTGGTTGTCATGAAGAAAAAGCCGGGCTGCCCCGGCTTTTTTATGATGCGCAAATCTTGTATCGATCGCGGATGTAGATGAGCCAAGCGATTGAATAAAGGGTTCATTTCGTGATCTGGCAAGGAGTTGCCACGCCTTGGACGGGATAAAATAGGCCGCAAGCGGGGCCTGCTGGCCCGGACACTGAATGGATGTGAGTGATGAGCGCAGTCAAATGGATTGTCAGCTGTTGCCTGATGCTGGTGTGCGCCCTGGCGCTGGCGGCTGAGCCCCCGGTCAAGAAGAGCCGCAATGGCATCTGCCACCCCCAGGGCGGCACCTACTACAGTCGCACCAAGCATTATGTTCCCTACGACACCATGCAGGCCTGTCTCGACAGCGGGGGCCGCGCCCCCAAACGTTGATCCTGTCTCCAATGGCCTGCGCGGGCCTCTCCCTTAGCTGGCTTGCAGGGTAAAGAAGGCGATGGCGGTTTTCTTCTGGCACTCCAGCCGTATGCTCTCCTCACCGGTCACCACCAGGGTCTCGTTGATCGCCAAGGCCCGATCCTGCACAGTGAGCTGACCGCTCAGCAGATGGCAAAGATAGATTTTGTCGGCCTCCAGAGTCAAGGTGAGGGGAAACGGCAGATTGAGCACCCGTACGTTGGCGCTGATGCGCGCAGGGTCGTAGATGAGCCCCAGATCCGTCACCTCTTTTTTCAGCAAGGCGCAGTGGGTCTCGTCATCCCCGCTGAAATGGGCCGCTTCAAGGGTGGCGTAAGGATGGCCGTTGAGCACGAAGCCGGCGCCGCTGACGGGCAGCAGGATGCGCTGATAACCCGGGAACCGGGAGAATACACCGGCTTCCTTGATGGGGGCCGAGCTCAGCCGGTAGTCAAAGTCGAGTTTGTCCAGAGTCGCCCCCTTGGGAGAGATGAGGATCTGGGCTGTGGTGCCCTGCTTGTTCTTCCAGGGCATCTTCAGCTGGTCCGACTCTTTAATCAGGGTGATCACAATGGCGCCTCGGCAGATGGATGAGAGAAGTGGTCAATGAGGCCAAGTGATACCATTCCGCACGGCGGCTCACAAGGTGGCAGCTATCCGCGGCCGTCCGGTTGCCCACTATTTCAGCACTCTTTCGCTGCGCAGGCCGGCTGTCAGGTTACCGGCCTGTCTCTGCCACCCGTTCTGCTCAAGAAGACGCCACTCGACCCGCTCCGGGGGAAGGCAATCGTCAGGGTGTGATCACAGCGCTGTTAAACGGGCAGGGTGTCGTTACACTGGCAGCTCCGTTGTTGTCTGGAGGCCCTATGAGCCACAAAATCATTCTGGATACCGACCCGGGTATCGACGACGCCATGGCAATTCTGTTTGCCGAGGCGCACCCCGCCATCGATCTCATCGCCATCACCACCGTCTTTGGCAACGCCACCATCGACAATGGCACCCGCAATGCACTCTGGCTCAAGCAGAAGTACGGGATGAAAGCAGATGTTGCCCAGGGCGCGGCCGCGCCGCTGCTGCGCGATCCCGTGGGGCCGACCACTGTCGTGCACGGCCCGAGTGGTTTCGGCGATGTCGAGGCCGGGGAGGTGAACCTCACCCCGGATGCCCGCCCGGCCTGGCAATACATAGTCGACGCGGTGAAAGCCGCCCCCGGCGAGATCACCCTGGTCACCATAGGGCCGCTCACCAACCTGGCGCTCGCGCTGCAGGAGGCGCCGGAGATCACCGGGTTGGTGAAGCAGGTGGTGGTGATGGGCGGCGCCTTTGGCGTCAACGGTCATCGCGGCAACGTCACCCCCTATGCCGAGGCCAATATCCACGACGATCCCGATGCCGCCGACCGGGTGTTTACCGCCAACTGGCCCGTGGTGATCATAGGGCTGGATGTGACCCAGCAGAGCTTCTTCAGCAGTGGTTATCTGGATGCGCTGCGCGATGAGGCGGGCGAGCCGGGCCGCTTCCTGTGGGAGGTCAGCCGTTTCTATCTGCGCTTCTACTCGGAGCGCATCGGCCTGGATGGTTGCCACGTACATGATCCCTCCGCCATCGCCTACGTGATCGATCCGACTCTGTTCACCCTGAGAAAGGGGCCTGTGCGGGTGATCAACAGTGGCCCCGCCATTGGTCATACCCTGCAAAAGTTCGATGACAAATCCCACCCTCATGACGGCTGGGCCGACTATCGTGCCCAGCATGTGGGGGTGGCGGTGCGGGATCAGGCGCTGCTGGCGCTCTATCGCGACACCCTGGTGGCCTGGGGCAAGGATTGCTGACCTGTATAGGGTGACTGAACGCAAGGTGAGTCGACGGCTGTGATCCGCACCAAACATTCCGGCAATGGGGCCGCTTATACTGTCTGACAGCAAGACGTCAGCGTGGGTGGAAATAGCCTGGAGTGACGTGCTGACACTGAGTCGTTAGGAGGGAAGAGATGGCCTGGTTATCCTTGTTGGTGGCAATTGCCCTGATCGGGTGGTTGATGACGCTGGGGCGGGGAGCCCTGTTCGAGATCCGGTTGCAAGCGGACAAGGTGGTGGTCAAGCGGGGCAAGGTATCCCCCGCGTTTTTGGCCCAGGCCCGGCAGATCCTGCACCACGATCCCGTGCGGGGCCGCATCCTGGGTCAGCGGGACGGGCATGGGGTCAAGCTGGTCTTCTCCCGTTCGATCCCTGAGCCAGTCGCCCAGCGTTTTCGCAATATCTTCCCTTACGCCGATTACCACCAGTCAGTTGTGTCCACCCAAGGTCCCAAGTCCCGCAAGGGCTGACGCCCTGATGGCACACAGCAAACGGGCCTCCATGGGAGGCCCGTTTTTTATGGCTAAGGTCAGCAGTCGTGCTACTCGTGCAGCTCGCGCTGGGCCTTGACGGCTGCCGGTTTGATGGCGGCTCCTTCATTGCCCCAGGAGGCGCGCAGCGTATTGGCCAGCTCGGCCATCTGCTCGTCGTTGAGGGTCCAGCCATAACCCGGCATGTGGTAGCCGAGATGGCCCTGGGTGATCGGGGTCTCGGCGCCGTGCAGCAGCACGTTGAGCAGGCTGGAGGGGTCATCGGCCAGCACAGTCTGGTTACCCACCAGTGAAGGAATGACGTGGTCATTGCCCTCACCGTTGACCCCGTGACAGGTCGAGCAGTACATGGCGTAGTCTGCCTTGCCGCCCGCGCTGGCGTAGGCCCGGTTGCCCTTGCTCACCGGCGTGTCGTCACTGAGCTCGGTGAGATAGGTGGCGATGCTGGCCAGATCGGCGTCGCTGAAGTACTGACTGCTGTGAGTGATCACTTCCGCCATGGGGCCAGAAACGGCCTGATGCTGGCTGAGGCCGGTTTTCAGCAAATCGATGATCGCCTGCTTGTCGTACCGGGCACCGCGGATATTGGGGGCATACCAGCCATCGAGCGTTGCACCGCTCAGATAGAGGGGGTCTGCCTCGGTCAGGGCCTTTTCCTGCATGCCGAGCCCGCGCGGGGTGTGGCAGCTGCCACAGTGACCGGCACCCTGCACCAGATAGGCGCCACGATTCCACTGCTCGCTCTTGCCCGCTACCGGGGTGAAGCGACTGTCATCGTGATAGAGCCAGTTCCAGCCCATCAGCGGCCAGCGCATATTGAGCGGCCAGGGGATGTCGCTATCCTTGTTGGCCACCGCCAGCGGGGGAACCTCCTTCATCAGGTAGTGATAGAGATTTTCAAGATCCTTATCGCTCATCTTGGCGTAGGCAGTGTAGGGCATGGCCGGATAGAGCCGATGACCATCCCGGGCCACCCCTTCGCGCATCACCTTGATGAACTCCGGCAGGCTGTAGTTGCCGATGCCGTGGGTCTTGTCAGGGGTGATGTTGGTGGCGAACACTGTGCCTATGGGGGTCGGGAAGCCCTTGCCACCGGCAAGCGGGGCACTGGCCTCGCTGGTGTGGCAGGCGGCGCAATCCCCCAGCTTGGAAATATACTCGCCCGCCGACATGGCGGAGCCTGCCTGTGCGGGTTGGGCCGCCATGGCTGCCAGCAGGGCGGTGGCGGTCAGTGACAGGGTGCGGATCATTGGGCACCTCCTTTTTGCATGGCGACCAGCTCGTTGACCGCGCGCCAGGCCTGATCGATGGCGGAGTGGGCGTAGGGGCTCCAGTCCGAGTCGGAGTTGGCGATAGTGATGTTGCCGATAGGCTGACGACCCAGCTCAATCCATTTTTCGCACTGCGCTTCGTCATCAAACAGGGTATTGGTGATGTAGGAGTAGCCGTGGGACCAGCGGTTGACCGTGATGACGAGGATGTCCTGCTCATGGTTGAAACCGGCGCTGCCCAGCATTCCCTGCAGTTGTTCGCGGATCATCTGTTCGTGCTGCTCGAACGGCATGCCGAGGATCATGGCGCGTCCCTTGCGGGACTGTTCGCGAGCCGACAGGCCGCTGCCCGGCAGGGTCGGCACATAGACCATGTGCAGGCACATGGGCTGATCCGGATTCTTGGGATGCTCATAGCCGCCGAGGTTGACCGGGTAGTCCAGCTTGACCCGGCTGTAGGGCGCCGCGGGGGAGTAGACCTCGTGCACTCCCAGCTTGACGAAGGATTGCCAGTTCTTGATCACCACCTTGGTGTAGACCAGCGGCGCCTTGGCGTTCTGGCGCAGCGCCTCCTTCTGGGGCTCTGCCATCTCCGGCACCATGTAGGGGATCATCATGTTGTATCCAGCCATGACTGACTGTTTGGCCCGCACCCTATGGAGCTTGCCCTCCTTGATGTAGGTGACATCCACCCCAGTGCTGCCATCGGTGCGGCGGATGTTCTTCGCCTGCAGCGCTGTGCTGCCAAGGCGTAGTTGCACCTTGTGCTCCGGCAGATCGAGCTTGCCGTAGTCAAACTTGGCCAGCACCACATCCTGCATGGTGTGGCCCGGCGCCACCTGCGGGATCAGCTTGCGCACCATCAGGCGGGTGAGGCCGGCGTTGCCATCCGGGAAGTGGAAGATGTAGGGATCGTCCAGCTCCGCCTGCTCCTCGGCATCGAGAGGAGTGAGGTTCATGCCGCCAAAGCCAGGCAGGGCACAGAGGCGCGCATCGGCGCAGGCGGTGGCATCGATACCGACCGCCTGGAAGTCGTTGGTGCGCTGCTGGAAGTAAGTGATTGCACGCTCGCTCAGGCCCACCTTGTCTCGCAGGAAGCTGGTGTAGCTGTTGCGGGTCATCCAGAGATCTTTCTCCTCCCGGCTCATGCCACTGAGGTAGTCGATCTTCTCTTCGTGCAGGGCCAGCAAGGCTGCACGGTCGTGCTCATCGAGCGGGAAGTCACCGATGAATTCGGCCAGGGGGCGGCCGTTGAGGCGATCCCGGGGGATGTCATCGGCCACGTTGTGGCCAGGGTCACCGCTCACCACCTTGTTGACGCCAAAGTGCTTCTCGTCGAAGTAGACGCCGCGGCTCAGGCCCAGATCCGGATAGAAGGTCTGCTGGAAGCCGGCGGCCAGTTCGTCGATGTTCACCTCGAGCGTCTTGAGCAGGCCGAGTGCGATGGGGCTGTAGACGGAGCGCGGCGATTGCAGGGATTCGCTGCCGCCGTAACCCAGTCGCAGGCCATCGGGGGTTGTAAACTCGTTGCGCTTGGCGTGGCCGCCAAAATCGTCGTGGTTGTCCAGCAGCAGGATCTTTTTATCCGCGCCGAGCAACTGTTGATAGAAGCAGGCGGCGGCCAGACCGCTGATCCCGGCGCCGACGATCACCAGATCGTACTCCCCCTCGAGGGGAACATTGGCGAAGTCATACTGCTTGCCGTCGCGGGCTATGCTGTGGGCCGGTTCAAAGGAGCCTGGGTGGTTGCCTCGCAACCCTGTGAGGGCAGGCGGATAGGCAAGCGTCTTGTCGGCCAGCGCCTTGCCGCCCTCTGCCGCCTGCAACAGATTGATGGGGGCGATGCCTGCCGCTATGGTGATGGCTACGCCGTTGAGAAAGTCTCTGCGTGTGATACTCATGGCAATCCCTGTGGTATGAAGAGTCAAATGGGGAATGGGATAGGTCGGTTTCGTCACTGGCTTGGCAACGAAGGGGCGCAACCTAACGCCATATCCGGATGGAGTCCATGGGTTTGATAATAACTTATTAAACAAGATGATGACGGTTGTGATGAAGCAGACCCGATGAAATGCATGAGACAGGTATGTTCAGGAGATAGTCTCACCAAGAGCATGGAATTAACTGGAATGTATTTTGATTAATTAAGGGTCTGTAAGAGTCTTTATATCTGCTTTTTATGTGGTTATTTCCATTGTTGAAAACAGGGCCGCTTGCAGCTGACGTAAATAGAGGGAAAGTCATTTAACCGCATCAAGTAAAGGGTTTAAAGCTGGCTGTTCACTTGCTGAGCTAATTCTGATTGAAATGAAATCAATGGTGCTGGTGAATAATTGCACAGACTTGTGAAAGTGGCGGCTGTCAAGGCATTAACATACATCACAGGTCACCTCCAAACAGAAAACAACTTGCAGATTAATTTCCCACCTTGTTTACATCCATTCTCAATGCAATATAATGATGCGCTTTTTTTATACCTTTACGCCTGCGAATGATGAGGACACTGCATGAGACCTTTTGAATTAAAGAGGGGCTTGGGTGCTTTGCTGTTGATCGCATCGGCCAGCTTGCTGACCGGCTGCGACATGGCGTTGATGAACCCCAAAGGGCAGATTGGTCTGGAGCAGAAATCACTGATATTAACCGCCTTGGGGCTGATGTTAATTGTGGTGATCCCTGTGATTATTATGGCAGTGGTATTTGCCCGTAAATACAGGGCATCCAATACCGACGCCAAATATACCCCGGATTGGTCTCACTCCAACAAGATTGAAGCGGTTGTCTGGACCGTTCCCGTCATTATCGTCGTCATTCTGGCGACCATCACCTGGAAAACGTCCCACGAGCTGGACCCTTACAAGCCGCTCGATTCCGAGGTCAAACCGATCCTGGTTGATGTTATTTCCCTCGACTGGAAATGGTTGTTTGTCTACCCGGAGTTGGGGATTGCCTCGGTCAATGAGTTGGCCTTCCCGGTCAACACGCCGGTGAATTTCCGGGTGACGTCTGACACCGTCATGAACTCCTTCTTCATTCCCAAACTGGGCGGGCAAATTTATGCCATGGCCGGTATGCAGACCAAGCTGCATCTCATCGCCAATGAGGCCGGGAAATATGACGGCATCTCCAGCAGCTATAGCGGTGCTGGTTTCTCCGGGATGAAGTTCAAGGCCATCGCCACGCAGGATCAGGCAGGTTTCGACGCCTGGGTCGCCAAGGTGAAACAGTCACCCAAGCAGCTCACCACAATGGCGGAGTTCGATGCGCTGGCCAAGCCGACCGAATACCATCCGGTGGAGTATTTCTCCAGCGCCGATCCGGCATTGTTCGTCAACCTGATCAACAAGTTCATGGGTGACATGGGCCACGGAGAGCATAAAGGGATGACGCACGGCGAGACCATGGATCACACCACCATGGATCAGCAAACAATGAACCATGACGCCATGGCGCATGACGCACAAATGGATCATGCCGGGCATATGACGATGCCGACGGATGACAACTCTGTGAAAGCGGGATCCGAGGAATAACTGATGTTTGGAAAATTAACGCTCGATGCCATTCCGTACCATGAACCCATCATCATGGTGACTGTGGCCGGTATCATTCTGGGTGGCCTCGGCATTGCCGGGCTGATCACCTATTTCGGCAAGTGGCAGTATCTGTGGAAAGAGTGGTTCACCTCGGTCGACCACAAGCGTCTGGGGGTCATGTATCTGATCCTCGGCATGATCATGCTGCTGCGCGGCTTTGCCGATGCGGTGATGATGCGTACCCAGCAGGTGATGGCCTCGGCCGGTGGCGATGGCATTTTGCCACCCCACCACTACGACCAGATCTTCACCGCTCACGGTGTCATCATGATCTTCTTCGTGGCCATGCCGCTGGTAATAGGTCTGATGAACATAGTGGTGCCGCTGCAGATCGGTGCCCGTGATGTGGCCTTCCCCTTCCTCAACAACATCAGCTTCTGGTTCACCGCCGCCGCCGTTGTGTTGATCAACGTCTCCCTGGCGGTCGGCGAGTTTGCCCAGACCGGCTGGCTGGCGTATCCGCCACTCTCTGGTCTGGAATACAGCCCGGGTGTCGGGGTGGATTACTGGATCTGGAGTCTGCAGATCTCGGGACTGGGTACCTTGCTGACCGGCGTCAACTTCTTCGCCACCATCATCAAGATGCGTGCCCCCGGCATGACCATGATGCGTCTGCCGGTGTTCACCTGGACTGCCTTGTGCGCCAACATTTTGATCATCGCTTCCTTCCCGATCCTGACCGTCACTGTGGCACTGCTCACCGCTGACCGTTATCTCGGCACCCATTTCTTTACCAATGATATGGGTGGCAACATGATGATGTACATCAACCTCATCTGGGCCTGGGGCCATCCCGAGGTATATATCCTGGTACTGCCAGTGTTCGGGATCTTCTCGGAAGTGGTGGCCACCTTCTGCAAGAAGAAGTTGTTCGGTTACACCTCGCTGGTGTGGGCGACCATCGCCATTACCGTGCTCTCCTTCATCGTCTGGTTGCACCACTTCTTTACCATGGGGTCCGGCGCCAACGTGAATGCCTTCTTCGGCATCACCACCATGATCATCTCCATCCCGACCGGGGTGAAGATCTTCAACTGGCTGTTCACCATGTACCGTGGTCGCATCGAGTTCACCTCGCCCATGCTATGGACCATAGGGTTCATCATCACCTTCACCATAGGTGGCATGACGGGGGTACTGCTGTCAGTACCGGCTGCGAACTTCGTGCTGCATAACAGCCTGTTCCTGATCGCCCACTTCCACAACGTCATCATCGGCGGCGTGGTGTTTGGCTGCTTCGCCGGTATCACCTACTGGTTCCCCAAGGCGTTCGGCTTCACCCTGGACGAAACCTGGGGCAAGCGCTCCTTCTGGTTCTGGATTGTCGGCTTCTTCGTGGCCTTCATGCCGCTCTACGTGCTGGGCTTCATGGGCATGACCCGTCGGGTCAGCCAGCAGCTGGATCCGGCCTTCCACCCCTGGCTAGTCGTGGCCGCCGTGGGTGCCGGCCTTATTGCCATTGGCGTCTTGTGCCAGGTGATCCAGGTGGTGGTCAGTATCCGTGACCGCGAGAAGAATCGCGATCTGACTGGCGATCCCTGGGGTGGCCGTACCCTGGAGTGGGCGACCTCTTCACCGCCGCCCTTCTACAACTTCGCCATCGAGCCGACCATCACAGGTCTGGATGCATTCTGGGAAGCCAAGCAAAACGGCACCGCCTATCAGCAGCCCAAGCAGTATGCGCCGATCCACATGCCCAGGAACACAGGGGCGGGTGTCATCATCGCAGGCTTCAGTGCCCTGTTCGGCTTTGCCATGATCTGGCACATCTGGTGGATGGCGATTGCCGCCTTCGTCGCCATGATTGCCACCTGGATCATCCACAGCTTCAACGATGATGTGGACTACTACGTGCAGGTTGACGAGATCGAACGGATCGAAGGTCAGCATTTTGCCAACATCAACAAGGGGGCGTGACGCCATGGCGACCGACGTTCTACATCACACTCACGAGGGTGCCCATGACCATGGGCACCATGATGCCGGAGCCAACAAGGTATTCGGTTTCTGGATCTACCTGATGAGTGACTGCATCCTGTTTGCATGTCTGTTTGCAACCTATGCAGTCCTGGTCAACGGCACCGCCGGCGGCCCCAGTGGCAAGGATATTTTCGAACTGCCGTTCGTGTTTGCCGAAACCATGCTGCTGCTGTTTAGCAGCATCACCTTCGGCTTTGCCATGCTGGCCATGAACAAGGGCCGTGCCGCTGCCGTCAATGGCTGGCTGCTGGTGACCTTTGTGCTGGGCGCCGGCTTCATCGCGATGGAAATCTACGAATTCCATCACCTGATTGCCGAGGGTTATGGCCCGGATCGCAGTGCCTTCCTCTCCGCCTTCTTTACCCTGGTTGGCACTCACGGCATCCACGTGACCAGCGGCCTCATCTGGCTGATCGTCATGATGGTGCTGGTAGCCAAGAAGGGGCTGACTGATCGCACCCGTTCCCGTCTGATGTGCCTGAGCCTGTTCTGGCACTTCCTGGACGTGGTGTGGATCTGCGTGTTTACCGTTGTCTATCTGATGGGAGCAATGTAAATGAGCACTCATAGCGTTGACAATCATGGCGCCAGCCACGGCAGTGCCAAGAGCTATCTGATCGGCTTCGTGCTGTCAGTCATACTGACCGCCATCCCGTTCTGGATGGTGATGGACGGGGGCTTCACCCACCAGACCATGCTGATCACAGTGGTGGCCATGGCGGTGGTGCAGATCTTCGTGCATCTGGTTTACTTCCTGCACATGAACACCTCGTCCGAGGAGCGCTGGAACCTGGTGGCACTGGTGTTTACCGTGCTCATCATCGCCATCGTGGTCGTGGGTTCCCTGTGGATCATGTACAACCTCAACATCAACATGATGGTTCACTGAGCAGGTTGGCAATGATGATGAAGCAATACCTGCAAGTGACCAAGCCGGGCATCATCTTCGGTAACCTCATCTCGGTTATCGGCGGATTCCTGCTGGCGTCCAAGGGGAGCCTGGATGTGCCCCTGTTCATCCTGACCATGGCCGGTGTCTCACTGGTGGTGGCCTCCGGTTGTGTGTTCAACAACTACATAGACAGGGACATCGACTGCATCATGGAGCGTACCAAAAACCGCGCTCTGGTGAGGGGGCTTATCGCCCCCGGCGTCTCGCTCTGGTATGCGAGCGCGCTCGGTGTTGCGGGCATTGCACTGCTCTACTGGGCGGCCAATCCGTTGGCCGCCTTGCTGGCGGTGCTGGGCTTCATTGTCTATGTGGGGGTCTACAGCCTCTACATGAAGCGCCATTCTGTCTATGGCACCCTGGTTGGCAGCCTTTCGGGTGCCGCGCCACCCGTCATCGGCTACTGCGCCGTGAGCGGTCAGTTCGACTCGGGGGCCCTGATACTGCTGGCGATCTTCAGCCTGTGGCAGATGCCGCACTCCTATGCGATTGCCATCTTCCGCTTCAAGGATTATCAGGCGGCCAACATTCCGGTACTGCCGGTGGTGAAGGGCATTTCGGTGGCCAAGCACCACATCACCCTCTACATCCTGGCCTTCATGGTGCCGACCCTGATGCTGTTCCTCGGCGGCTACGCCGGTTACAAGTATCTGATCGTGGCCACTGCGGTCAGCGTCTGGTGGCTGGGCATGGCGCTGTCGGGTTACAAGCAGGCGGTCGATGACTCCCTCTGGGCGCGCAAGCTGTTCATGTTCTCCATCGTCACCATTACTTGCCTGAGTGTGATGATGTCGGTGGACTTCCAGCCGGACGCGACGCCGGTATTGGTGAGCATGCTGCCGTGATCCTGACGCGGACATGTTCTCCATCGTCGTCATCATCTTCACTTGCCTGAGCGTGATGATGTCGGTCGACTTCCAGCCGGACGCCGCGCCCGTGCTGGTGAGCATGCTGCCCTGATAGTGTGAACTGCACCCCTAAATGCATGAAATCCAGAGCCGGGAACCTTCCCGGCTCTGTTATTATGAGGCCCGCCCTCTGGGGCACATTGTCGGCTTTTTCGGGTGTGGCGTGCCTTGTCATCCGCCCCTTTTCTCTTCTCTCTCTTTGACCTATCGAGGCCATCATGAATGATTTCACCATGACGAGGGGCGAGCGCCGCGCCACCTGGGCGCTCGGCTCCGTCTTCTCTTTGCGCATGCTCGGCATGTTTATGGTGCTGCCGGTGCTGACTACCTATGGCATGTCACTGGCCGGCGCCTCCGAAGCCCTGATTGGTCTGGCCATCGGCATCTACGGCATGACCCAGGCGTTGTTCCAGATCCCGTTCGGCCTGCTCTCTGATCGCATCGGCAGAAAGCCCTTGATCGTCGGCGGCCTGCTGATGTTTGCGTTGGGCAGCGTGATCGCGGCACTGACTCACTCCATCTGGGGCGTCATCCTCGGCCGCGCCTTGCAGGGCAGCGGTGCCATCTCGGCCGCCGTCATGGCGCTGCTGTCAGATCTCACCCGTGAGCAGAACCGCACCAAGGCGATGGCTTTTATCGGGGTGAGCTTTGGCATCACCTTCGCCATTGCCATGGTGACGGGCCCCCTGATTACCCATGCGCTGGGGCTCTCCGGCCTGTTCTGGCTGATAGCCTTGCTGGCCCTTGGGGGCATTGGCATCACCCTCTGGCTGGTGCCGACCCCGACCAGTCATCTGCTCAACCGCGAGTCCAGCATGGTCAGGGGAGGGATGCGCACCGTGCTCACCAACCCGCGCCTGCTCAAACTCAACCTCGGCATTTTGTGCGTCCATACCCTGCTGATGTCGAGCTTCGTGGCGTTGCCGCCACTGCTGGAGCAGGCCGGTCTGCCCCGCGACAGTCAGTGGCAGGCCTATCTGTTCACCATGCTGGTCGCCTTTGTGAGCGTGGTGCCGTTCATCATCTATGCCGAGAAGCACCGCCAGATGAAGCGGGTATTCCAGATCTGCGTGCTGGTGATGCTGATCGCCGAAGTGGTGCTGTGGCAGGCCGGGTTGCAGCTGTGGGGCCTGCTCGCCGGGTTGCAGCTCTTCTTTATCGGTTTCAACGTAATGGAGGCGCTGTTGCCATCCCTCATCAGCAAGGAGTCCCCCCCCGGTTACAAGGGCACCGCCATGGGGGTCTACTCCACCAGCCAGTTTATTGGCGTGGCTCTCGGTGGCAGCCTGGGCGGGCTCTTTTATAGCCTGGGAGGCGGTGCACTGGTGTTTGGTTGCTGCGCCCTGCTGGCCCTTATCTGGCTCGGTGTGAGCCTGACCATGCAGGAGCCCCCCTATGTGAGCAGCCTGCGCATCGTGCTGCCGGAAGGTGTGGAGGCGAGTCCGGCGCTGGAGCAGAAGATCCGCGCCTGCGATGGGGTGAGCGATGTGATGCTGGCCAGTGCAGAGCGCTCTGTGTACGTGAAAATCGATGCCAAGCGCCTCACTCGCCAGGATCTGGAGCAGTTGATCGCCGCCTGATCTCTTTGTGCCATCAATAAAGAAGCCCGCCAATTCGGCGGGCTTCTTGTTTGGTTTTTTGTGGGTCAGGGCAAGTGCTCAATCAGCCTTGCAGCTTTGCTCCCGCACCAGTGTTTGCCTGTCGCCCAGCAGCAGGGTGCTGAGGGCCTGATTGGCACATTGGACACTGCCCAGCTGAACATGGAAGTTGCTCTGCTCGACTCTGACCAGACGGGCCACCTGCCCAAAGGCGGCCTGCATCTGGCGCGTATTGCTGAAAGGGGTTATAGGGTCATACTCTGCCCCCAGTACCAGTGCCAATGATCCAGCTGGGAGCGCAATCTCTCCGGCGTCCACAGTGGGAACTGGCTTGCGGGGATAGGGCCAATCTGCACAGGCATGGAAGCTGTTATCCAGCATAAAAGTCCCCGCACCCTGGAAGCTGGCATCTTCCGGATCCAGATCCTGCCAGCGGTAAGATTGGCCGTTGTCGGTGCAGTGAATGGCGGAGAAGAAGGGACCGCCCATGATCTCCTCGTAGGGATTGTTCCCCTCTTGCTCTTTGGCGAGACGAGCCAGCAGTTCGCTGGCATCGTCCTGCAGCCAGAACGCCAGCTGGTCGTAGCCCTCTTGCCCGGTGAGCGCATCTCCCATGACCGCCTCCCACTGCTTGTGATCCAGAGTATTGCCTTGGTTATCGACATACTGGCCCTTGTCGCGCACCTGCCGGGTCACCTCCACGCTGCGTTGCAGCGCCTGGGCGCCAAAGCGCCAGTTGAAGACTCGGCCCGCATTGGCGGCATCCTCCCGGAAGATGGCCGGATAGCGATCCTCGCTCGGAGACATGGAAGAGTCGACGATCACATCGGCCACGTGGTTCGGGTAGCGCTGGGCGTAGAGAGCTGCGAGGCGGGTGCCGTAGGAGAAGGTGAGGGGGGTGATCTTGTCATGCCCCAGGTGTTGGCGCAGGCGATCCATGTCCTGCACTATGGCCTGGGAGCCCAGATGGGGTGCATAACGACGAAATGGCTCGTCGCAGCGCTCCTGTATCAGTTTGCTGAGAGCCTTGCCGTGATCGCCGCTATTGTTCAGTGCCGGCAGGGCGCCCTTGTCCCGTTCAATGAATAATCTGGCGAGCTCGCTTGGGGTCATGTCAGGTTTGACGCCGTTTTTGTCTTTTAGCAGGCAGCTTCTGAGCTCGTGTCCGAGTGCACTGTAACCAGCCCCTCTGGGGTCCATGGTGACGATATCGTAATGTCTGAGAATGTCAGGATCGGCACTGCGCAGCATGTCGAGCAGGGTACCAAGATCCGGGGTGGCCGAGGTGGGGCCGCCCGGGTTGAAAAAGAGGGTGCCGCGATAGTCGCCGCTGGCGCGGTAGTGCACATAGAAGAGATCGATAGTGTCACCCTTGACCTTGCGGGTCTCCTGCTTGACCTGACCCAGGTTGGTGCCGTTTGACCAGGAGGGCGTCGAGAACCGGGTTGTGCTATCTGACCAGGAAGGGGATGAGAAGCGAGTCGTGTTGCCGGAGAGGAAGGAGCTTGCTGTGGTGGGCGCAGGGCGCTTCTCCCATTTGGTCTGTTTGACATCGACCCACTCCTTGTCGTAATCCAGCGGTACTGTCAGGTAGTGGCAACTGAGCTGACTGGCGATGTCATCTTGCTGCCACTCTTGCTGCAATTGGCGACAGATGACACCTGTGTCATAAGCGGCGGTGATATGTTGCCCCTTGAAGGGAGGCTCCTCTTTCTTTTCCAGTTCGCAGCCCGCCAACAGGGTGGGTGCCAGTAGAGAGATCATCAGCGTGTATTTCATCGTTTGTTTCCATCGTATTGCCTGAACAAGCGGATGGTAAGCGAATGAACAAGATGAAATGCAGTGATTAATTGTGTGAAAATATTGCTGTTGTTTATATCAAAAGTAAATGAAAGGCATTAAATAAGAATATAGATAGTAACTGTTGTGTGCGGAACCATTATTTTCAATTTTATCACCCCTGCGCTATTAATTTAAAATGTGTAATTAAACAACAACTTAGGTTATTTTTTTTGGGTTTAGTTACCTTGTCTGCCAGGTTGCCAATATAGTTTTCAATATAGGCGACTTGATGATAGCCGCTATCTGCGGCTGCTGTTGCAGCCTGTATTTTGGTTGCCTTTTCGCCACGCTGGCGGCTTCTTGCTTTGGATGATAAATAATATAATAGTGAGCTGTCGCCATCCGGGCGAGAGCGGACCAAATAACAATGCCCACTCATGAAGTGGGCATGTTTATTTTCTGGCCGAGTGCTGGCTATTAGCGCTCCAGCAGGGGGGCGGAGCGGTAACTCCAGAGGCCATAGGTGCGCAGCGCATCGCGGTAGATGCCGAGCAGTTCGCTGTCGCTCACCTTGGCCAGTGCCGAGAGCGGCTTGTCCGGGTAGCTGACGCTGTCTATCTGGATCCCGGCGGGACCGCTCTGCCAGCAGGCGATCTCCAGCAGGGTCTGGCCGCGGCGAACGTGGCTGGCCGAGCTCACCAGGGTCGCATACTGGATCTGGTGACGGGCCAGGGCATAGCCGCTGTAGAGGGCATTTTCCACCGTGCTGGTGGCGTAGTTCTCCTCAATGATGCGCGAGCGATCTACCCCTTTCTTTACCAGCCAGTCGGCCATCAGCTTGCCTTCGGTCTGGCGGTTCTGGGGCACGCCACCTGTCAGTATGATCAGCGCAGACGGATTGGCCTGGGCCAGGGAGCGGGTGGTCTCCAGCCTGCCCAGCAGGATCTCGTGCATGCTGCCATCCGGGTTGAGGGCATACCCCAGGGTGACGATGGCTTGCCGCCCCTTTTTCTTTTCCCGGCCCTGACGCTCCTTGAGCGGAGTGGCATTGACTCTGTCTATGGTGTCAAAGATGCGTTTCAGATCGGCGGCGCGGCCGCTGTTGAGCTCGCTCACCCGCTTGAAATAGTCATCAGCCTTGCCCTGATTGCCTTTGAATCGCTGCCAGGTGGCGAGATAGGTGTTCAGATCCAGATCGTCCGGCGCCGTGCTGAGACCCTGCTCGAACAGTGTGATGGCCTTGTCCACGTTGCCGTTGTAAATCTGGGCGTTGGCTGCCGAGATCAACAGGTCGGTGCGGTAGGGTTCGAGCTGATAGGCCTGCAGCAGCAGTTCTGTGACCTGCTCCATGTTGCTCGGCATCTTGGCGGTGAACCCGGCAGTGGAGATGCGAGCCGGCGACTTGAAGACCTGCCAGGCATCCGCCAGCAGTTGATCAACCACCTGGCGCTTGCTGATGTACTGATCGTAATTTTGCTCCTTTTGCAGGGAGCGCACAGGGGCCGCCCAGGCATCGGAGGGGATAAACACTGGCAGCGCCAACAGGCTGGCCAGAGTCAGGGCAATCGCATTTTTCTTCATCATGGCGTTCCACCGAGGGTTAAGGGCACCAAGCCATTCCATCACCCGTAGGGGCTTTTTCAATAAAAACATCAACTTGGTGATTGCTTACTCTACTCCCTTTCAGATGAAAAAAACGTGAACCGCTTCGGTTATCGGGGGATGGGCTGTGGTGGTGCGGTCAAAGAGAGCAGCAAGGTCTGTGATGCAGAGCAAGAACCAATACCCATGCAGATACCGGGGCAGGGTGTGCTTGTCACCTGCCCCCCGACGTTTTGCCGGGGGGACGTGCTGTCGGTGCCGAGGTCACTCCGGCTTCGCGACCTTGTCGAACCAGGCTTTCCACTGGGGGACTGCGGTGGCGAAGGTGCCGCGATGGGTGGTCGGGCCGGTCGAGATGGCCTCGACGTTCTGGTTGCCCGATCCCATGGATTGGGCATACATCATCGCCATGCGACCGACTCCCGGTGTGATTGCCTCATCGGTTTCCCCGTAGTAGTTGCGTACCGGCGACTGTATGACCCAGCGGTAGGCGTGTGCTGAGCCGATCAGCTTGCCGAACGCCGAGTTGGCAAAATAGTGAGGGTCGAAATAGGCAGGGCGGATCAGCTTGTGCAGATCCGTGGTGATGTCGGACGGATTGAAGGGCTCTCTGTCATAAGCCTTCTTGGCAATGTCGTAATACTCGTCGGTCAGCAAGGAGCGGGCGAGCCCGGGTATGCCGTAGTAATGCTCGTAGGCAAAGGATGAGAGGATCATGATGCTGTTGAGCCAGACGGCATCGAACTTGCGCGGGTAGACCAGAAAACCCTGCATCAAGGCGTATACATCCAGCGGTGCGCTGGCGGTGGCGGCGCCGTCGACCTTGACCCCGGCCGCTTCGAGTTTCTCGAGGAAGGCCATGGTCACGAAGCCCCCCTGTGACCAGCCCGCCAGAAACAGCTTGTCGCTGACGATCTGCATGTGGGCGAGCACGGCGCGGCTGGCCATCAGCAGATCAAATGTGGCCTGTTGATGGCTGCCCTTGACCATATAGCCTTCAGGCTCGGTCGAGGTGCCGAGGCCAAAGTAGTCGGCACCGATGAGCAGGTACCCCTGACCCGCGAACTGCGCGATCATCAACTGGGTTTCCGGTGACTGATCGGCAAAGGAGGGCACCTCATTGTGACCATAGACGGTGCCGTGCTGATAGGAGACGGTCGGAAAGTCCTGGCCACCGGTGTCAGGCACAGCCAGCAGGCCAGAGGCCACTGTGGGTTTGTTGCCCATCTCGGGGATGACGGAGTGGTAGCTGATGCGATAGAGGCGCACGGCATTGCGTGCGGGTGTATACGAGACAGTGATGCCGGCAAAGGCCGGTGTGTCACGGGTCAGGATCTTGTTCAGCTGATCTTGATCCCAGCGTGCAATCAACTGGTATTGGATGCCTGACGTTACCTGAACCGGCTCGCTCTGTTGGGCGAACGCCGGTGATACGCCTATGTGCAAAAGCAGGGTAAAAATACCGAGACGAATCCAATTTCTCATCCTGAAGACTCCATTTTCCAGTAAAGATACGCAATGTGGCGCTGTTCATTGCCCGGCTTTCTGCGTCTGCAGGGCCTGGGTGTGCCAGCGTGAACACAAGGCAGAGACAGAGCCTGACCACCGTCAGTTTATTCCTGTTAGCCAGCCCAGTGTGATCCATCCGCGCCATGGATGCGACCCCCTTGAGGCTTGATTGCTCACTGCTCATGTCAAGGGCGAAGCCCGAAAGGGACAGCTGCGCGTGGTGATAATCGGTTCCCGATCATCCAATGGCCTGTTTGTTGATGGCACCCGGCATCTGGAGGGGGGGCGACTCACAATACAAGGCGAGGCCTGCCTGGTCAGGCTGATGCACGCTTCTGCAGATGGGGGCGATGATATGGCGGTTGGCGCTTCACTCCTGCGTTGCATTGAAAATGTAGGGATTGAAATAAACGGAGGGGCCCTCGGCCCCTCCTGTTGCACACCAGATAAGGGGGCCTCGTCAGGCCACTTTGCTGCCTGCCAGGGTGCGGGCCAGCAGCCCTTCCGGGTTGTGGATGGCCTCTCTGGTCTTCACATCGATAACCTCGATATTGGCGAAGCGCTCCCGGTTCTTGATGGCCACATCGTGGGCCAGGATGACACAGCGAGCGTTGGCTACGTCCTTGGCGCTAATGCGGTTGATGATGCCGTTGGCGCCCTGGGTCTCTACTTTCAGCTTGATACCTGCCTTGGCGGCCGCCTTTTGCAGGCTCTTGGCGGCGAGGAAGGTGTGGGCCACGCCGGACGGGCAGGCGGTGATGGCGAGCACGTCCGCTTCCCCTTCCGCTTCGATGATCTGATAGCCGCTATCGTCGGCTGTCACTGTCTCATCCTCGGTGACCGGCTTTTTCAGCAGGTTGACGATAAGGGCCGTGGTCAGGGCGCCGAGCACGGTTCCCAGGATATAACCCATCTTGCCTTCCACCACTGGTAGCACTATCCAGCCGCCCCAGGGGGCATGGTTGATGCTGTGCATCATGAAGCCTGTGATGTTGCCGACGATGCCGCCCGCGACGATTGCCGGAATGACGCGCACCGGGTCGGCGGCAGCAAAGGGAATGGCCCCCTCGCTGATGCCTATCATGCCCATGATGGCGGCCGCCTTGCCCGCTTCACGCTCTTCCTTCTTGTAACGACGCGGCGAGAGCAGGGTTGCCAGCGCCATGCCAAGCGGTGGCACGCAGATGGCGATACCGACCCCGCCCATCAGCCAGGGCTGGGTGTTGACCTGGGTCTGGGCGAACAGGGTCGCCACCTTGTTGACCGGGCCGCCCATGTCAAAGGCGGTCATGCCACCCAGGATGGCACCCAGCATCACCTTGCCGGAGCCCGCCATGCTGGAGAGCCAGTGGTTCATCCCCTCCATCATGGCGGCGATGGGCGCACCTATCACCCACATGACGATACCGCACACCAGGAAGGTACCGATCAGCGGATAGATGAAGATGGAGCCGAGCGAACTCATGGAGTCCGGTAGCTTTATTCGCTTGAGCTGATTGACGATGAGGCCGGCGATAAAGCCCACCAGGATGGCGCCGAGAAAACCTGTGTGGAACTGCTGCACCGCTATCCAGGAGCCGATCATGCCGGGCGCCAGGCCCGGTTTGTCCGCCATTGAATAGGCAATGTAGCCGCCGAGCACGGCGGTAAAGAGGGTGAGCCCCGCTATCCCCATGTCGGCCATGTCCTTGAGCACGCCTGCCTCGGGCACGGCGCCCTTGCCGCTCATCATCACCGAGAGTGACAGCAGCACGCCCCCTGCGACGATGAAGGGGATCATGTGGGAGGTGCCAAACAGCAGGTGCTGCTTGAGGGTATTGAGCTGGGCCTTGATGCTGCGATCCTGGGGCTCGGGCGCTTGGATTCGCGGTTGAGCTGTTGCCTCGGCGCGTACCGGCTGCTTGCCGGCTACGCTGGCAGGCGCCGTGGCCGCCAGCAGTGACAGCACTTCGGCCTTGCTGGTGGCTGCTTGCATCCGGGGGATAAAGCCGGGCTCCAGCAGCTTGGTGGAGAGCTCGGCCAGCACCTCGATATGGTGATTGGCGCCGCCCGCCGGGGAGGCAATCATGAAGAACAGTTTGGAGGCCAGCCCATCTTCGGCGCCGTAGTCGATCCCCTGCCGGCTGATGCCGATGACGATGGCGGGCTGCAACACGGCTTCGCTTTTGGCGTGGGGCAGGGCAACCCCCTGTTCAAAACCCGTGTTGTCGAGGTTTTCCCGTGCCCAGAGGTCGCGTACGAACTGATCCTGATTGCCTATCTTGCCGCAGGCTTTGAGCCGGGCGGCCAGTTCGACAAACAATCCCTGCTTGTCGTTGGCCGCTATGTCGAGGCAGATCAGTCCTTCATCTATCAAGGTGGTGAGCATAGGTGTCTCCTGGCTCTGCGAGCCCTGGTGATATGAGTAACGAATGGAGCAAACGATTGACCTGCCTATTGTTTCGCCCAAGCTATGTCACCGAAATCGGATATATGTGCCCTTTACTGGATTTTTGTGTCAATGCCCCGGCCCTGTGAGCAGGCTCGCACTTTGATTGTCAGGTGAGAGCTGGGCTGAATGGATTTAAATCTGTTTAAAAACAAGTACTTGATTATTTCTCTGGAATGATGGGCAAGAGGCGTTGCGGCTCCGCCCTCTTGCAAAAGGGGAGGTTGGGACGGGGTTTTGAACCCTTTAACCGTCTCTTGAATGTGAGCCGTTTGGCAAAAGTGCTGCCGGGGAGGGGGATCTTCTTTTGCCGTCTATGTCTGTATTGGCAAGCCGGGGCAAGGAAAGGAGGCCAGGCACAAGCTGTCGCAGAGGATTGGCCTCTTTGGGTATATGCATAGACCCTTGATATTGCAGCACAATCTGGGTGGGCAGAATGGTCATCTGCCAGCTTGGGGAGCATGGGCTGCATGGCTTCATAAGAAGCTATCACCCATTTTTTAGATTGGTTTAGAGATAATCAATCGTTTATTTCGTTGGGCAGTTATGGGGATCGGGGTGTCTGACTAGGTGAGCAGGTTGGCCAATAGCGCCGTCAGCCAGTCTTAACCTTGTCATGCTAACCCAATGATGTAAGGAGACATTCTGATGGAAACACTTGACCAGAAGATCGACACCATGCGTGAAGAGTTCAAGCAACAGGAGCTCAAGCAGGCCCACGACAAGTGGCAAGCCAGAGTCGATGAACTGCAACAGATACGGGCAGGGGAACGGCAACCGGATGAACTGGATGAGTAGCCGCTGATCCTGTCACTGGCCGATAGCCAAGCCAGTTGTCATCGTCATCAAGCAGAAAAGTACAACCCCCACAGCCCGCAAAGGAGGTGGGGGTTTTTATTAGTCAGGTGGTACACGTCATGCAGGGCAGGCTAACGGTGAAGATGATTTCCAAAGAAAAACAACAAGGGCCATCAGTGATGGCCCTTGTGCGTTTATTCAGTCATTGAACCCGTGCCGGGTTCACGCCTTAGCAGCGGTTGCCGGCGCGGGCGACCCGGCCTTCGGCCAGCAGCTGGTAGTGGCCGGTGGCAGCAGGGATAAAAGCGGACTGACCCTTCTCGAGGCGCAGCATCTCGTCGCCCTGCTTGAGCGTCGCAGTGCCATCGATGGCAAACAGGATCTCGGCACTGGCGGTGGTGAGCTGATGCTTGCCTGCCGGATAGACGCTGAAGGTGAAGTCCGGCACCGGCACATCGAAGTGCTGTACGGCACCCTCTACGCGGGGGGCCAGCAGGATCTGGTCATCTGGCTTGGGCAGGCAGCGGGTGCAATCCAGCAGCTCGGCCACGTCTATGTATTTGGGGGTGAGACCGGCGCGCAGCACATTGTCAGAGTTGGCCATGATCTCGAGGCCGGTACCGCGCACATAGGCGTGGGGGGTGCAGGCATCGAGGAACATGGCCTGACCCGGCTGCAAGGTCACGACGTTGAGCAAGAGCGGCGAGAAGAGTCCCACGTCCCCCGGGTACTGGGCGGCCAGGTTGGTGATGAGGGCAAAGGTTTCTTCATCCTGATGTGCGCTGGCGTAGGTTAGCAGGCCAGCCAGTGCCTCATCTTTGCGCTCATCGCTGAGGATCAGCAGCTGGTGGAAGAAGTGCTGCAGGCCAGTTTCATTCCGTGACTGGCGCAGCGCCTCGGCCAGGTCGGTCAGCACTGGCAGCGCCATGCGCTCGAACAGCGCCAGGATGGCGGGAATGGCACGAAAGCCGTTCATCGCCTGATAGGGGGTGAGGGCAAACACCAGCTCCGGCTTGTGATTGGGGTCTTTGTAGTTGCGATTGCCCGCCTTGATGGGGATGCCAGCGGCTTCTTCTTTGGCAAAGCCCGCTTCGGCCTGGGCTTTGCTCGGGTGTACCTGGATGGAGAGGGCCTTCTCGGCGCACAGCACCTTGAACAGGAACGGCAGGCTGCCGAAGCGGGTGACGGTGGCCTCACCCAGCACGGCGGCCGGGGCGGCATCGATCACCACCGAGAGCTTCTGCGTACTGCCCGCCAGGGTCACCTCGGAGCAGCCGTTGGGGTGGGCGCCCATCCACAGCTCGGCCTGGGGTTTGCCCGTCGGATTGGAGATGCCAAACAGTGTGGTGAGGGAGTCATGGCTGCCCCAGTCGTAACCTTGAATCGGATTTTGCATTAACAAAAAAGAGGGCAGATCGCGACTGCTCATAAGGGATGCCTCATTTAGTGTGAAGAAAGTCGGGTGAAGAAAAGGGTGGCATTGCTGCTGTGGGCCGGACTATAACATGGGCGGTTGTGGCCGCAGCAACCGCTTGCCTCTCTCTATTTGATCAGGATCAGCATGTCACTTATCTTTAGCCAACTGCTCGATGGCGCCCTTCATGAGCAGGCCCCTTTCGAGCAGATCTGGTTTGCCCAGGATCAGGGGGTGCCGCCCGGTTTCAGCTATCAGGTCAACTTTCCCCGCCTCGAACTGGTGTTCAGCGGCGAATACCTCAACCAGGTCTGGGACAAGGAGCTGGGCTGCAAGGAGATAAGCGTACTGCCGGGACAGGCGCTCTACATACCGCCCAATGGCTGGAACAAGCCACTGTGGACCACGGACTGCTCGGTGTTGAGCCTGCTGTTTGGCAAGCGCCAGCTAGGTTTCAGTCTGGTGAGCAAGCGGCGGGAAGACCCCGATTTTTTCGATGTGCAAAAGCACAGCATAATGGCGCGGGCCGGTCATGTGATCGAACACATACTGGCGGCGCTCAACGTGCTGACCGAGGATCCCGGCCGCTCCCCCACCGACAACCACCTGTTGCAGGCGTTGCTCACCAGTGCCCGCCAGCTGCTGGCGGAATCCGCCGCCGAGCGGCCAAGAGGGGCAGACCTGTTTCATGGCATCTGCATCTATATCCAGGAAAACTTTCACCGCCCCATCACCCGCGACTCCATCGCCCACCGCTTCAACGTCTCGGCCAGCCATCTCTCCCACCTGTTTCGCGAGCAGGGCCACATGCGCCTGGCCGATTACATCAGCTGGGTGCGGATCGACAGGGCCAAATTCATGCTGAAAAAGTACCGCTTCCGCCTTGAAGAGGTGGCGAGCCGCTGTGGTTACAGCGATGTGAACTATTTTTGCCGGGTGTTCAAGCAAAAGACCGGGCTGACCCCCTCACAGTACCGCTCCCTGAGTCAGCCGCAAGGGCAGGGGGATAGGCTGGTGGTATGAGTCATGCCGCCGTCTGGGCCCGAGTACAACAGGGTTTGATGGTGCCGAATATATGCAGGGGCGAGCGAGCCGGTCGCATTGTGATCCAGTACTCGACTATGGTCTGACATGCGTGCTCGCCATTTGATTATGAAAACGAATGGGCTAAGATGGCCGCGCGCAACTTACAGATTGATAACAAACGGAAGTTAGGAGATGCCGATGGAAAGCAAAGTAGTTATCCCGACCCAGGGCCAGAAAATCACAGTCGATGCCAACGGCAAGCTGCAGGTTCCCAACCATCCGATCATTCCGTTTATTGAAGGGGATGGCATCGGTGTGGACGTGACCCCGGCCATGTTGAATGTGGTCAATGCTGCGGTCGAGAAAGCCTACAAAGGCGAGCGCAAGATCGCCTGGATGGAGATCTATACCGGCGAGAAGTCGACTCATATCTATGGCGAAGGTGCCTGGCTGCCGGCCGAAACCCTGGATTTCATTCGTGAATATTGCGTGGCCATCAAGGGCCCGCTGACCACCCCGGTCGGTGGCGGTATTCGCTCCCTCAACGTGGCCCTGCGTCAGGAGCTGGATCTCTACATCTGCCTGCGCCCGGTCCGTTACTACGAAGGGACCCCGAGCCCGGTCAAGCGTCCTGACCTGACCGACATGGTGATCTTCCGCGAAAACGCCGAAGACATCTACGCCGGTATCGAGTGGAAGGCGGACAGCGATGAAGCCAAAAAGGTTATCGCCTTCCTGCAAAACGAGATGGGCGTGAAGAAAATTCGTTTCCCCGAGTCTTGCGGCATTGGCATCAAGCCCATGTCCAAGGCCGGTACCGAGCGTCTGGTGCGTGCCGCCATCGAGTATGCCATCGACAACGATCGCGACTCCGTGACCCTGGTGCACAAGGGCAACATCATGAAGTTCACCGAAGGTGCCTTCAAGGATTGGGGCTATGCCCTTGCCCAGAAAGAGTACGATGCCCAGCTCATCGACGGTGGCCCCTGGTGCTCCTTCAAGAACCCGAAAACCGGCAAGACTATCGTGGTCAAGGACGTCATCGCCGACGCCTTCCTGCAACAGATACTGCTGCGTCCGGCCGAGTACGACGTCATCGCCTGTATGAACCTCAACGGTGACTACATCTCCGACGCCCTGGCCGCTCAGGTTGGTGGTATCGGTATCGCGCCGGGTGCCAACATCGGCGACGGTGTGGCTCTGTTCGAGGCGACTCACGGCACTGCGCCCAAGTATGCCGGTCAGGACAAGGTCAACCCGGGTTCGCTGATCCTCTCCGCCGAGATGATGCTGCGCCACATGGGCTGGGTCGAAGCGGCCGATCTCATCATCAAGGGCATGGAAGCGGCCATCGCCAACAAGACGGTCACCTATGACTTCGAGCGTCTGATGGAAGGCGCCACCCTGCGCTCCTGCTCCCAGTTCGCCCAGGACATGGTCGATCAGATGTAAGCGGTAAGACTAAAATGCAAAACCGGCGCCATGAGCGCCGGTTTTTTATCGGTGAAGAGTCAAGTGGCTTACTGCGCTTGCTCTGCGTGTTGCTGATAGCGCTGCTGCCATTTGCTGCTTTCGGCTTCGTCACCCTGGGTCTGCCAGAACTCGCAGATGGAGTTGGCGAGCTCGGATGCCATGGCGTGATCTCCATCGCGGCGACTCATCAGATATTGTCCCAGCCAGCTTTGATATTGTTTCATTGCCCGATCTCCTTATCTAAGGTGCCCTTGGGTGTTGCCCGTCTGGTAAAACAGCCTCTCGACTGCGACCAGACCTGACTCAACCAGGTCACTGTTTTTCTGCGCACCTCTGTTCGTTGTTATCACCGGATTGGGTAGCGATCTCGCCGGATAACGGTGCGAACTGGGCGCAGATGTCAAAAAACGGACCCTATCTTATCACAAAATAACCAACTTGGGGGGATTGGCAGCCGCAGGAGGAGACGTGGCGTGCTCATGTTCAAGGCAAAGGATGTGCCATCTTGCTGATCCATGAAGAGAAAAACCCGCCAGAGTGGCGGGTTTATCGGGTGAAAAAAGATCAAATTTTGGCGGTAGTCAGGTATTTTTCCATCTCTTCGGCGGGCACCATGCCGCCGCCGGTAGCCCATACCAGATGGGTGGCCCGGGCCAGGGTAGCGGTATCGAAGCCGCGATCCGCCGGCCATTCGCGATCGGCCGCGATGCGCCACGGGCCCGGCATGCCGGCCAGGGCAGAGGGTTCGAGTTTGATCTGCTCATGCCGCGCCAGCAGCCCCAGCAGGTCATACATCTCCTGATCGCTCAGGGTATAGAAACCATCAAGCAGCCGCTCCATGGCGCGGCCGACGAAGCCGGATGCACGCCCCACCGCGAGGCCGTCGGCGGCGGTGAGATTGTCGATGCCCAGATCCTGCACCGCAATATTGTCGTGCAATCCTGTGTGGACCCCCAGCAACATGCAGGGGGAGTGGGTCGGTTCGGCAAACAGGCAGTGTACGTGGTCACCGAACGCGAGTTTCAGGCCAAAGGCCACGCCACCCGGGCCGCCGCCGACGCCGCAGGGCAGGTAGACGAACAGCGGGTGCTCGGCATCCACCTTGATGCCCATCTCATCGAACTGCTTTTTCACCCGCTCGCCCGCGACCGAGTAACCAAGGAACAGGGTGCGGGAGTTCTCGTCATCGATAAAGAAGCAGTTGGGGTCGCGTTCGGCCTCCTTGCGACCTTGCTCCACCGCCACCCCGTAATCTTCGGCGTATTCCACCACTATGACGCCGTGTTCGCGCAGCTTGCGCTTCTTCCACTCCCGCGCATCGGCGGACATGTGCACTGTGACGGTAAAGCCGAGCTTGGCGCTCATGATGCCGATGGACATGCCGAGGTTGCCGGTGGAGCCCACGGCAATGCTGTACTGGCCGAAGAACTGGCGGAACTCTTCGCTGAACAGCTTGCGATAGTCGTCTTCTTCGCACAGCAACCCGGCCTTGATCGCCAGCCGTTCGGCGTGGGTCAGCACCTCGTAGATGCCGCCGCGTGCCTTGATGGAGCCGGAGATGGGCAGATGGCTGTCTTTTTTCAGCAGCAACTTGCCGGTGACCTCGACGCCGTAGCGCGCATTGAGCGTTGCCTGCATCGCCGGGATGGCGGCGATCTCGGACTCCAGAATGCCCTTGCTGGCGCGGGTCTCGGGGAAGGCGTCGCACATGTAGGGGGCGAAGCGGGCAAGCCGGGCGGAGGCATCCGCCACATTGCTGCCATCCAGCCCCACATAGGGCAGGCCAACCGCCAGCGTGCTGGCCTTGGGGTTGAACCAGGTCACGGGCTCGAGTGCGATCAGGGATTGCACCAGCGGGAATTGGGTAATGAGTTGTTGGACGTCGATGTTTTTCATGGGATGTCTCGGTCTTGTTACACGATATAGGAGAGCAGGAAGGTACCGGCCAGCGCCATCAGGGAGGCGACAAAGGTGGCGGTAGTGTAGTACTTGAGCGTTTCGTTCAGGGTGGCGCCGCAATACTGCTTGACCAGCCAGAACAGGGAGTCGGTCACCATGGTGCAGCCGATGGCGCCGGAGCCGATGGCCAGCGTCATGATCTCGGGGCTGATGTTCGGGTAGTGCACCATGATGGGGGAGACGATAGCGGTGGCGCCCATCATGGCAACGGTAGCGGAGCCCACGGCGGCGTGCAGCACGATAGCCACCAGCCAGGCGAGCAGAATGGGGTGCATATCCAGTTGTGAGAGGATAGTGGCCAGACTATCGCCCAGGCCACTTGCCTTGAGCACCCCGTTGAAGGCGCCACCCGCACCGATGATGAGCAGAATGTTGGCGATGGAGGAGAAGCACTGCTCGGTCTGGTTCAGCAGCTCTTCCATCTTCATGTGCTGACGGATCCCCAGCACGTAGTAGGCGGTGAAGGCGGCGATGAACATGGCGGTGATGGGGTTGCCGATGAACTCCAGCAGGGTATAGAGGCCGCTTGCGTGATCCATGTTGAGCTCGGCCACCGTCTTGGCCAGCATCAGCAGTATGGGCAGCAGCACGGTGAAGAGGGAGGCGCCCAGGGTCGGGAGGCTTGCCTCGTCGCGCGCCTCTATATTCGCAAAGGCGGCGGGCACCTCCTTGAACGGCACCCGTTTGCCGAGCAGCTTCAGAAACAGCGGGCCGCCCACCAGGGAGGCAAACAGCCCGACCGCGAGACCGTAGACGATGACGGAACCTATGTCGGCACCCAGCTGATTGGTGACGTAGAGCGCGGCCGGGTGGGGCGGCACTATGCAGTGCACGGCCATCAGGGCGGTGCAGAGCGGGATGGCCAGCGTCAGCAGCGAGGTCCTGGTCTTGCGGGCGATGGAGAAGGCCAGCGGAATGAGCAGCACGACTCCCACTTCGACAAACAACGTAATACCACACACCAGACCGACCAACACCATGATCACCTGAGGCGAGAGCCAGCGGCACTTCTGCAGGGCGAGACCTATGCGCTCCGCCGCCCCCGATACCTCCATCATCTTGCCGAGTATGGTGCCAAGTCCGATGACTGCGGCGAGAAAGCCCAGCGTGCCGCCTATGCCCTCTTCCATGGCGTTTACCATCTTGACCGGGTTCATCCCCATCATGGTGCCGACATAGAAGCTCGCCAGCAGCAAAGCCAGGAAAGGATGTACCTTGCCCTTCACTATGGTGAAGACAATCAGAATGATGCTAGTCAGCAAGGTACCGACGACCCACACTTCAGAATTCATACTGCGCCTCTATGTGTCATGAGTGATGATGTAGGCGCCTATTGAATGAAAATGACGGGCGGCTGACAAATGATGAAAATGGCGTCTTGAGTGATCCAGGTTGATGCAAAGGTGCCACATTCATCACATTTATCTTCTTTGATGAGGTTTGAGTTGTTTGGCTGCATCCAAAGGCGGGGTTTCTGGCTATCATCTGTGCGTTTTTTGGGGCGAAGAGGCGTGCCAGATGTATACCGAAGACAACTACGTATCGAGAAACAAACTGCTAAACGGTTATCAGCTATCCAAGCTGCATACCTTCGAGGCGGCGGCCCGTCACAGCTCGTTTGCCCTGGCGGCGGATGAGCTGGCGCTGAGCCCCAGTGCGGTGAGCCACAGGATCAGTGCGCTGGAAGAGGAGCTTGGTTTCAAGCTGTTCCAGCGCTTTCACCGCAAGGTGATGCTGACCGCAGAGGGACAAAGAGTCTTCTGGGCGCTCAAGTCATCGCTGGAGTTCATCAATCAGGAGATCCTGGAGATCAAGCATCAGGAACTGTCCGGTTCCCTGACCGTCTACTCCCGCCCCTCCATCGCCCAGTGCTGGCTGGTGCCCAGACTCGCGGATTTTTCTCGCCTGCATCCCCAGATCGATCTCAACGTCATGACAGGGAACGAGAACATCAATCTGCACGGCTATGGCATAGACCTGACGATCTATTTCGATGACAAACTCCCTGAGCGGCTCGCCATCCACCCGCTGATGGATGAGTACATGGTGCCGGTCTGCAGCCCCGAATATGCCGAGCAGCATGGGCTGCTGGACAATCCTGACCACTTGCCTCGTTGTCGCCTGCTGCACGACAGGCAGGCCTGGGGCTATGACTCGGACAGCGACGAGTGGAGCAGTTGGGCTCGCCAGTGCGGCATCTCCCTCGACGCCTGCCAGTCGAACATGGGGTTCGATCGCTCCGATCTCGCCATTATCGCCGCCATGAATCACGCCGGGGTCGCCATGGGCCGCAAGAACCTGGTGAGCAAGCGGCTGGCCAGACATGAACTGGTTGCCCCTTTCTCTGGCATGGAGGTGCGCTGCGAGCAGCGTTACTACATAGCAACCTTGCCCAACCGTCAGTGCCCCAAGATCCAGGCCTTTGTCGACTGGGTCTGCGCCCAGGCACAGGAGACACAATGAGCGGCAGGGCCAAGCGCCGTTTTATTCCTCGTCTGGCGTGCAGGATGGAGGGCGAATACCCGGCAAAAAGTGGTGCAGATGGCCGGCGCGGCGCCTGAGAGCGGGGGAATTTGTCTGACATCCCAGCGAGTTAGCCGAATACACTGCCAGTAAAGGCTCAATCGTTCGATACGGAGTGGAAACAGGATACAAATAAAAAGGGCCACTTCTTGCGAAGTGGCCCTTTCCAAACGTTTGGTGGAGCTGGGGGGATTTGAACCCCCGTCCAAAATTACTACATCCTCGGTACTACATGCTTAGTCACTCTTTACATTCGCCAACCCGCTGCGGAGAGACACGCCACGAATTGACTAGCTCGATTGGTTTTAATGCTTCCGCCCCGAGCAGGACTTCCACACGATCCTGTGAAGGATGACCTTCCGATTCCCTAGGACACAGGCAAGCTAGGGTAGAAGGGCTCTATGCAGGTTATTAAGCTGCTAGTGCGTAGTTTTCGTCGTTTGCGACTATTTTTTTGCGGTTTGTTAACGAGGCCTACCGCACCTCGGCATGCACCTTGGGTTTCGTGAATCTTGTCGAATCCAGAATCAGCCCCAAGTTGTCAAAAGCGATTGTACGCAAAAATCCTGTCATGGCAAGGCGTTGATAGCAATCGACCGGCCTTGGCCGGTCGATTGCTGGTTTATTGGACGCCGCGCAAGCGCTGGCGGCGCACAATCAGCCGCGATGCTTGTTCTTCATGATGCGGGCTTTCTCCCGATCCCATTCGCGGGCCTTGGTGTCTTCCCGCTTGTCGTGTTCTTTCTTGCCTTTTACCAGGCCGATCTCGACCTTGACCCAGCACTCTTTCCAGTAAAGTGCCAGCGGCACTATGGTGTAGCCCTGACGGGCAGTCAGGCTCTCCAGCTTGTCGAGCTCATGGCGGCTCAGCAGGAGTTTGCGGGTGCGAGTCGGGTCACATACCACGTGGCTGGAGGCGGCATTCAGTGGCAAGAAGGTGGAGCCGAACAGGAAGGCTTCGCCTTGCATGAAGATGACATAGGCTTCGCTGATGTTGGCCTTGCCCGCCCGCAGGGATTTGACTTCCCACCCTTGCAGGGACAGACCGGCTTCCACACGTTCTTCGATGAAGTACTCGTGACGGGCGGTTCTGTTGAGTGCAATGGTGCTGGACCCGGCTTTGTTTTTACTGTTCTTTTTGCTCATGACGGGCGCCTTTGGCAATGATTAGGAAGGCGCATTATACGTGGGTGGCGGCGGCTGTAAAACGCGCAACCGCTCAAGTGGCGGCTTTGTGAGCAGTTTCGGTGGTGATTTTGGCCGGGACGGTGATTTAGAGGTGGCGGCGGCGGTAAAACGCACAACCGCTTGAGTGATGGCATTGTGAGCAGTTTGGGTGGTGATGTTGGCCGGGACGATGATTTGTAGGTGGGTGGCGGCGGTAGTAAAACGCGCAACCGCTTGAGTGACGGCATTGTGAGCAGTTTCGGCGGTGATTTTAGCTGACAAGGTGATAAAATCGGCCCGATTGGATGAGGAAAACCCATGCCCCGTATTACTCGCAGTGCCCTGGTGATGTTCAGCGCCGAACAAATGTTCCGGCTGGTCAATGATGTTCACGCTTATCCGGAGTTTCTGCCCGGTTGTGTCGGCAGCCGCGTTCACGAAACCGGCAATGACTACATGACGGCCTCGGTGGATGTGGCCAAGGCGGGAATTGCCAAGACGTTTACCACTCGCAACCAGCTCGATGCCAACCGGCAGATAAAAATGGAGCTGGTGGACGGTCCCTTTAGCAAACTGGCTGGCTGGTGGACCTTTACGCCGCTGGATGTGGATGCCTGCAAGGTCGAGTTCGACCTCGATTTTGAGTTCACGTCCAAGTTGATCGAGCTGGCATTTGGCCAGATTTTCCGCGATCTGGTGGGTTCCATGGTGCTCGCTTTCTCCAACCGCGCCAAGGTGGTGTACGGTGTCTGATTTACTCAATATCGAGGTGGTGTATGCCCTGCCCGAGCGCCAGACGGTGCTGCGCATCCGGGTTGCCCCCGAGACGAGCGTGCTGGCTGCCATCGAGCAGTCCGGCATCGTGACCAGGCACCCAGAGATCGATCTGTCGGTCAACAAGTTCGGTATCTACAGCCGTCCGGTCAAGGGTTCCGAGTTGCTGCAGGATGGGGATCGCATCGAGATCTATCGTCCGCTCATTGCCGATCCGAAAGAGATGCGCAAGAAGCGGGCAGAGAAGGCCAAAGAAGAAGGGCGCGCCGATGTGGTGACTGGCGGCCGGCCCAATACCAACCGCAAGCGAGGGGAATAATGGCTCCCGTTTGTTCGTCATCACTCCCGGATTGACACCCGCAAGCCTCTGCTGTAACCACTGCAACCTCGATTATGTCAGGACTGCTGCCATGCAATTTACCGCTATTCATAACCAGCTGCTCTTTTATGTGGCAAACCACCATCAATGCAATGTGACTCAACTTGGTCGGTTCATGGGTCATACGCTCAAAGCGGCTGAGAGGACAGCATTGGCCGAGTTGGTCGATACCGAGATGATTCATCTGGAGCGAAACGGGATCTATACGTTGGCGACAGAGGGGTTCTGGTTTCTGCTCTATCTCTATTTCAGTCAGCCTCAGGCTCTCCCCGGTGACGTGCGCTTTTCCAACTGGAATTACATCGCCTATGCCAGGCTGTTGATGCAGGGAAAACAGGCAGTCTGGCATCAGCGTGAGTTGCGTGAGGCAGACAGGGAAGTGTTCGGCGCCATGGGCGCGACGCAAGTTTTTGGTTACCTGTCCCTCAAGTTACAGCAGGTGATTGCAAGATGCTGGCATGAGGAAGAGTTCCTCAATGGAATCCCTAGTTACTCTTGGGGAGAGTTGTGTTCGGAGGGGGATAGGCCAGTGATGGCAGATCAGCTCTCCTATATGCAGTTCGAGCAGGATTGTCTGCTGACGCTGCAGACGTCTGACTATCCGGGAGGTCCGAGCGAGCTTGTCGATTTGCTGCGTGGCTATAAAGGTGATGGGACCGGGCAAGCGGCCGCGTTGGAGCTGGCGTTGCTGACATGGCGTGTTCGTGCCAGCCAGAAGGGTTTTTTCCCCGGTGGTTTGACCGTGATTTGGTTCGGTCTGCTTGCAGTTGTGGGGGGAGATATCTTCAAGTGGCACAAGCAGGCGATGACATGGGCGAAAAAACAGCATCCCTGGCTGGTGGAACCCTTGTTGCTACTGGGCGAGAAAGGTCGGATGCCGCCCGCTATCTTGATGCGAGAGTGGCGTGGTCCTGTTGAGGCGTTTACTTCCCAACCTCACATAGCTTGGGGGCAACTGTGGCTGGTGCTCTGTTTGCTATGGCAGGCCCAGCAGTCAGGCGTTGATGTTGGTGAGTTGGTAACCTGGCAAGTAGAGCCCCTTTTAGCGGCGCCCCCACAGCACCTGTTGATGGCGCTGTGTCAGGATTTGCTGCGTCTGCTGCTGGATAAGTCAACGTCCCTTGGCATCTTTGCGATTCATCGCCCTGCACAGTGGGAGCGTTGGCTCGCCAGCTTGCCATCGCCACAGCAGGAAGTAGGTAAACGTGAACGGCTGGTGTGGCGGCTTGACAAGCGTGGCGACGAGCTGGTTTGCCGCTTGCAAAAGGAGAGTGTCAAAGGCGGCTGGAGCAGTGGTCGGGTGATTCACAACCTGTGGGATATCGACAACCTCTATCCCGAGGTGGCTGACGAGCAGGATCTGCGCATTGCTCATAGCATGCGGCATAACTACTACTGCGCCCCTGATCTCGGTACATTGCGGATATTGGCAGAACATCCCCGCCTGCAAACCAGTGATGGCACGCCCTTAGCCCTGCTGTTCAACTCACCACTGGTCACCATTGAAGAGCGTGAGGGTCGCTGGCAAGCGACCCTGATGAGCGACGGTAAAGCGGTATCGGTAACCAACCGCAAGAAAATTACCCCGATTGCCGCCGATCTGTGGCAAGTGGAGGCGGTGCCAGCCAAGGTGCAAGAGCTGTTGCCCCATCTTGCGCGCATGCCTGAACTGCCAGCCGAAGCGCTGCCTAAATTGGCAGATACCCTCAACAATCAACCCGAACTGGATTGGATCAGTGAGCATCCGGCGCTCTGCAGTCATACCCGGCTAAGCCCTTGCCCCATCGATGCGGTGATGTTGGCTGATTTGCAAAAAGAGACCCTGAACCTGCAGCTGGTTAACCAGTTGGCGGGGGGCAAGGCGATCCCCTTGGGGCTGGGGGCGGAATTCATTAAAGATTGGCAAGCCCCTCATCACTATTGGCAGCGGTCATTGAAGCAAGAGCGCGCCCTGACCAAAACAGTGGCCAAGGCGTTGGAATTGGTGGGCAAGGGCCCCTGGTCGCTGAGCGGCGTTGAGATGATCCCCATGCTGGAACGGTTCGCCGCCCTTGATGAACTGGGGGTTCGCTTGCAATGGCACAGCGACAGCCAGAGGATGCATCTGATTGGCGAAGAGGCGCTGACTCTGCGAATAGAGCAACAGCAGGAGTGGTTTGCCATCGACGGCGAATTACAGGTCGATCAGCAGCAGGTGCTCGATTTACGGCTGTTGTTGCGGCAAGTGGCCGGTGGCCGGCGCTATATCACCATTGAGGGTAAACAGGCTCAGCTGATGTTGAGCGAATCACTGCTGGCGCGGTTGACCACCTTGGCGGCGCTGGTGGATGACAAGCAGCAGGTCAGCCAGCGGCTGGCCTATCCACTGATGCACCTGCTTGAGCAGAGCGCGGTCAGCGGAGATGCAGGATGGCGCGGGCTGACCGACGCCTGGCGCCAGCAGGCCAGTTGTCCGGCCGAGCTGATGACATCGCTGCGCGATTATCAGAGGGTGGGGGTGCAGTGGATGGCCAATCTGGCACAGCACCGCTTCGGGGCCTGTCTGGCTGACGACATGGGGCTGGGCAAAACCATCCAGGCGTTGACCCTGCTTCGGCTTAGAAAAGAGCAGGGGCCTGCGCTGGTGATCGTGCCCACTTCGCTGTTGACCAACTGGTGTGACGAGGCGGCCCGTTTTGCCCCTGAGCTGACGGTACAGGTGCTCAATGAGCAGCAAGACAGGGGCGCAGCAGTGGCCAATCTGGGGCCGGGCTCCCTGCTGTTGACTACCTATGGGCTGGTGACCAGCCATGCCGAGCTTGGCGAGATTAAATGGGCCACCATAGTGGCCGATGAGGCGCAGCAGATTAAAAATGCCAGCACGGCGCGCGCCAAGGCGCTGTTCAAGCTCGATGGCGAGTTTCGACTCGCCTTGAGTGGCACTCCGGTTGAAAACCATCTCGGTGAGCTCTGGAGCCTGTTCAACTTTATTAACCCGGGTCTGCTTGGTAATAAAACCCATTTCAAACAGAGGTTTGGCAAGGCGAGTCGTGATCCGGCCCATCTTGCCCAGTTGAAAGGAGTTATCGCGCCCTTTGTGTTGCGGCGCCTCAAACGCGAAGTGTTGGCCGAGCTGCCAGAAAAAACCGAGATCGTTCATCACATCCAGCTCTCCGGGCCGGAACTTGCCCTGTATGAGGCGAGCCGGCGCGAAGCATTAAGCCAGATGGAGAGTGGTGAGGGGCACAACCTGATGTTGATGCTGAGCAACCTCACCCGGTTACGGCGGATCTGTTGTTCACCCGCCTTGCTGCTGCCCGATTGGTCGCAGCCACAGAGCAAACTGGATGCGGCGATGGAGCTGGCGCTGGAGGCCATCGACAACGGTCACCGGATCTTGATTTTCAGCCAGTTTGTCGATCTGCTGACCCTGCTGCGTCAGCGTTTGGCCGATGTGGCGCTCGATTACTGCTATCTCGATGGCAGTTGCAACACCAAGCAGCGGCAACAGGCGATCGCACGTTTTAAAACCGACGCGATACCGCTCTTTTTGATCAGTTTGAAAGCGGGAGGCACCGGGCTCAACCTGACTGAGGCCGATACGGTTATCCATCTCGATCCCTGGTGGAATCCGGCGGTAGAAGATCAGGCCAGCGATCGGGTTCACCGGATGGGTCAAACTGAGCCGGTCACCGTCTATCGATTGGTGTGCGAGCAGACGGTGGAAGAGAAAATTGTGGCGCTGCATGCCCAGAAGCGGGAGCTGGCCGAAGGCGTGTTGGGCGATCAGCATCAGGTGGCACAGATCGATGCTGAGGTGATCAAAAACCTGTTATCGGCGAACTGATATCTCTGGCCGCGTCTTTCAGGATGGGTATTGAGGAGCAGAGCTTAAAGACGTTGCAGGCGCTCGTTTTCCACCAGTTCGATACCATGTTCCTGCTGGCTGAGCACTATCATGGCGTGGGCGACCTGGCTGGCGTCAATGGCGCGCCAGCGGCGCAGCTTGCCGATGAGCAGGGGACGCAGCAGCGGATAGAGTGCCTGAAAAAATTGCTCGGAACGGCGCGGTGGCTGGCGGTTGCCGAGCAGCATGGCGGGGCGCACTATGGCAAGCCGTTGCCAGGATTGCGCCAGCAAGGCCTGTTCCATCTGCCCCTTGGTGCGGGGATAGAGGGCCGGTGAGCGTGGGTTGGCTCCCAGACTCGAGACGACAATGAGGCGTTGACAGCCGTGGCGGCGAGCGAGCTTGGCAAAAGCCAGCACATAGTCGTGGTCGACCCGACGAAATGCGTCGTCAGAGCCTGCCTGCTTGCGGGTGGTGCCCAGGCAGCAGAAGGCGATGTCGACAGGGGAGGGCAGGTCCAGATCCGCCAGTTGTTCGAAGTCGGCTGGCAGCCAGTGATGCCGGGGCTGGGGAGCACCCGCCTTGCGACAGAGCAGGGTCAGTGAGTGAGCGGGATCGAGTTGGCGGACAAGGGCTGTGCCGATCAGTCCGCTGGCACCGGCAATCAGGATCTGGCTCATCAAGCACTCCTTGCGAACGAGATAAAACAAAACCGGCGCTGGGCCGGTTTTGTGAATGCGATCAGAGCGGGGTGTGGAAGGCCGCTGGTAACGGGAAGTCGCCGGTGACCGTGGCCAGCTTGTCGTTGGCGAAGGTCACGGTGAGCTCTTTGCGCTCTTTTTCGCCGCGCCCCGGCTGGAATTCATAGAGGTAATACCAGGTGTTCGGGTCAAAGCCATCGCGCAGCATGGCGGAGCCCAGCACGAACTCGACCTGTTCGCGGGTCATGCCTTGGCGCAGTTTGTCGACCTGTTTTTGTTCCACATAGTTGCCCTGGGGAATATCAATGCGATAGACCAGGCTGCAACCGGACAGGGTGAGGGCGGTCAGGGCCGCGGCAATCAGGTGTTTCATCCGCATATCGAGTTCAGATCATCCATTCAAGTCTTTTACGCTGGCCGAATCATACCTACTCCCTTGGCGGAAGTAAAAGCCATGGAAAAAATAGCCAGAGGGCGCCTGGCCCTCTGGCCGATGGGATCACTCCTCAACGGTGGGGATGGGGCGGACCAGTCGCAGCATGACGCTGGATAATCCTACTCCGCCAACGTTGAAGGTTTCCCCGCTGCCGGCAAAGTTCAGAAAGTCGTATCCCTCCCCCCCCCCGAGCTGTCTGAACCAAAGGCGATGTTAGCCAGTGCCCAGAGTTGTTGTTCAGCTGCGCGGCATGCAGTTTTGACATCATCGGGAACCTCGATCCACTGCTCGGCTACCTTATCCCACTTGGGCGCTGCGTCAGCACACAGAGTTTCTTTGTCTGCCGCTATCTGTGATTGGAGGGATGTCGCAGGGTAACCTTGTGCCGCATAAATGGCCGGCTGGCACTGGTTGTTGTAGAGGGTAAACAGTTCCTTGATGTCGGGGGCCCGCCAGGGTTGTGCGGGTGTACCAAGCCGGTCGTTGGCTTGCTTGATAACGCCCATCAAGGGATTGTCTTCAACGTTGGCGCGGGTTGAAATAAACGCGGGTGTGCCTTCGCAGCCGGTGCCATCGGTACTGGCGTGCTGACCATAGGGGCAATAGAGCCACTGTAGACCTGTGGCTCTGTCGTTGATCACGTTCAGCTTGCCCTCGGCCGTGTCGACCTGCTCGCTAACGAAACGGTTGTGATCGTCCTGATAGCCAGGCAGACACTCGCGGGCCTGGCTGGTGACCGGCAACAGGGTGGCGATCAGCAATAGGGGGGGGAAATAGCGGTGCATCTTATTCTCCTGTGACCTTGAAGCCATCGCTGACCAGCATGACGTAATGGGGTTGATACTGGCGGGCGATACTGCCTCTGAGGTCAGAGCCTGGCCGTACCTTGTAGGCATCCGGCCCGCCATCATCCTGGCTCCAGGTGCCGACCGGGCGACTCACTGGCATGACATCTGCCGTCCAGAAGCCGTAAAAGATACCTTCCAGCTCGTTCCATTTGCCGTAGGTGTATGTCAGGCCGGAATAGAGCGGGAAATAACGGGTATCGAGCGCTATGGGGTTCTCTTTGGTCAGGGTCATGATGCCGTAGAACTCCTGCTGGCTCGGGGCGCGCCAGTTATCCAGGCCGCACAGCTTGCTCTGATTGACCTGATTGACCTGACGCTTCAGGTTGCAGCGGCTTCTATCGCTGGCCAGGGTGCCACTTTGCGGGTCATAGCAGCTGCCGTTGAAGGCGTTGTCGCTCTGGATATCGTCATAGGCAAACAGGCTCTTGTCATCGTGCAGGGAGGATTCCCCATCCTTGTGTTGCACCTTGGTTTCCCATACCAGTCCGCTCAAGGCATCGACCACGCAGGCGAAGGGCAACTGTTTGTAGGAGAGGTCTTGCCGTGGCAGGGGTTGTCCCTGGCTGTCCAGCTTGATGTAGCGAGCGCCAAGCCCCCCATCCTGATTGCTGTTGACGGCCTGACCGCTCAGAGGATCGCAGCGATTGTCCAGATCCCGTCCCCGCTTGCCGTCATCGTCTCCCATGCTGTGGGTGATGCGGGTATCGGCCACATGCAACTGGCCCGTCCGATAGTGGAGGGGGGCGCTGATGGTGCCGCCTTCGCTCATCACTCTTATCTGGTAGTCCTGATAGCGAGGGAGACCCTTGAGCGTGATGCGAGTCTGCTGGCTGATGCCTTGCTGTTCGGCGTTTTCAATATGCTCAAACGGGGTTTTCCCCCAGCCAATCCGATACTGACTCGCCCCCTCCTGGGGTTGCCAGCCGAGGGTGACCCAGTGGCTGCCATCCTGATCACGGCCCTGGCCCAGAATGGCCAAACCGATCACTTGATCTGACAACACCTCGCGCTGACAGACGGGGGATAGGGGGCTGTTGGGGTAGGGGGTGACCCAGCTACCCGGTGTGCTGGTACCGGGATAGAGAGGTGCATCGCTTTCCGAGTTGCGGATCAGACCGGCCGCCGCCTTGATGATGTGGGAGATGTTCTTGTCTGGATTGGCATTCAACAGGGGGCCCAGCCCGCTATTGTCGGCGATGGCGGATTCCAGTTTGAACAGGTCCGGTATCAGATTGTTGCGGGACACGGTTGAATATTCATTGGCCATGTTGATCTCCAGCCAGCTCAGCAGTTGCTGGCGAAAATCAGTGCCCTCGATCAGGTTGACGGGCTGCTGCCAGAGCTCCCCCTCGGCCTGCAGGGCGACCATGGCTGCCAGCAGCTCAACCTGATGCCTCGGCAGTGCCTTGAGTTTTTGATCCAGCTCCGCCAGGGTCCAGGCTTGCCAGCCCAGGAAAGAGCCCATGCCGGCACTGAGTGTGGTTTTGAGCAGCAGGGCTTGCTGGGCCGTGCTGGTATAGCCCACTTGCAGGCGCGGGAATTCGCTGGCGGTGAGGATGCCGTCCCGGTTGCCGTCCTGCTTGACCAGTTCGCACAGGGATCCGAGTACGGATCGCAACTCCACCTCGCTCTTCTCATCCTGTACCACCAGGGTGAGGGTGTCCTGCATCAGGTCGTCGCTGGTCTCGCTCTCGCCAGGCTGGCAAGTGGTGAAGGTATTGTTGAGGTCCGGCAGTGCGAGGGTGAAGCTGTACTGGTTGCCCTGTTTGACGGGCAGACCGTCAAGCACCTGGCCATCCAGGGCCCTGACGGGGAGTCGCTGTGGCCGTATTGGGCGTTCCGGTTTGAAGTAGTTCTGGTTAAGGCCATCGTGATTGGGCTTGGCGCCTATCTCTACCATGACGGTCGGCTCACCAAGCCGCGAGGGGAATATTCCCTGCAGGGTCAGCTGTCGATGAGGGTAGAAGGTGGCGTGCAGCTGATAGGCCGGGGTGCGGGTGTCGAGGGCCGCCATGGCTTTGAACGCAGTAGCCAGCATGGTCTTTGTATCGACAGGCAGTGCCGTCCCTTGCTGGACGGCATAGTTCAACAGCCCTTCTTGCAGATCAGCACCTGGCTGAACTTGCGGGTAGGCGACCAGGTGCTCGGCCAGCTGGGTGATCTCGCTGACCGGGAGGGGAATGTCGCCATCGAGTACCAGTTGCAGCAGTGCGGTCAGCTCGCGGGCCATGCCGTGATTGAGCTGTGGATCGCTGACCAGCAGGGCAGTGACATCCTGCCTGCCTTCCCGTTTTTGCAGTGCCGTGGTGAGGCTCTGGTATGCCAGCAGCATGGGGGAGAGGTGTAGATGGGGTACCTCCTGCTCGGTGATGATGCCATCCCCATTTTGATCCTGTTTGAGCAGTTGCTCCAGCGAGGGCAGCTGACTGCTGAGGATAGGCGCACTCTGCTGGCGGTTGCTGGCGGTCAACCTCAGTGGTTTATCCTGAGGCCACTGGCTCAGCTTGAGTTTGAACCCAAAGCTGCCGTCGGCCAGGGCGCTCTGAGTCACGCACACCTTGTCGGCGCAGAGCTGGATATCGAATTGGGCTCCCTGCTCGTGTGTGATGGAGAGCGCACCCGCCAGATCCAGGCTGGTGGGCTTGGTGGCGGGATCAGGTGCCTTGTCCGGTTGATCCGGTGGTGTAGGCGGGGTCACAGTACCTGTGTTGCCTGTGTTGCCTGTGTTGCCTGTGTTGCCTGTGTTGCCTGTGTTGCCGCTTCCGCTGTTGCTCCCTGAACCCGTGCCGCTGCCGTTGTTCCCGGTGTTGTTGTCCGATGGCGGGGTCACGGGATCCGGGGGGGTAGGCGTGGTTTGACTGCTGCCGTTATTACCGCTGGTGTTGCCGTTGTTTCCTTCCTGATCCGGGGTACCCAGCTCGGCCTTGCATGCCAGCAAGGTTGCGCAGCAGAGGGCCAGGATCAGGGGTCGCGTTGTCCTGAACAAAATTGACTCCATTATTGTTGTATAGGTGAATAAGCTGCTGAACCAGTCTCTTCTTGCGAGTTGAACGATTAGTGCAGATTTTTTTGCTGTTAAAAGTGTCAAAAACGAAAATTCACTCTGCGAATTATTTCATTTGATGATAATGATATTGATTCTCGTTTGTGGTCTCAATATCATATTGTCGCTGTTTAATTTCAGGCATAAAAAACAGGGACAATAAAATGAAGATGCGAGTTTGGGATTACCTTGGGGACTATCTGAAGGATGACACCGGCGCCACGGCGATCGAATACGGCATTCTGGCGGCGGGGCTGGCGGCCGGGATCCTCGCCATCTTCGGCTCGGACGGGATCTTCATCACGGCCTTGAAGGAGAAGTTCACCGCCATAGTGGCGGGGTTGAACATGGATGCCGCGGGCAAGTGACAGCGCTCGGGCAGTGGCTGGCCATATTGATGGCGTGCTGGTGTCTGGTCAGCGACTTGTTTGAGCGGCGTGTCCCCAACCTGGCTGTGCTGGTACTGGCACTCTGGGCGCTTTGGCTGCTGCCGTTCAATCCGCTTTCGTTGACCCTGGCCCTGCTGACACTGCTGCTGGGGCTGTTTGCCTATCACAGGGGCTGGTGCGGGGCCGGTGACAGCAAGTTGCTGGCGGTCTGTCTCTATGGTGCATCCGGACGCTGGCCCGAGCTGCTGCTCTGGATGGCGCTCTCGGGTGGCGTGCTCAGCCTCATATGCCTGGCTTATGCCCGTTTCCGGCCATCTCCTGAGCCCGTCACTGTGCCTTATGGATTCGCCATTTTGTGGGCGGCGAGTCTGACCACTCCTCTATTTATGTAGTCACACCTATGAAGAAACTCCTCTCTCTTATCGCTGCACTGCTGGTGCTGGCGGCGACGCTGGCTGCCTTCTGGCCGGTTGAACCTGCGCCGCAGAAGACAGTTCCACAGCGAGACCTGACATCGGAATCGACAGCTTCCGACAGGGTCGCCCAGGTGCTGGTGGCCGCCCACAGGGTACAGGCCGGCTCCTTTATCCATCCCGAGGATCTGGTCTGGCAAACTCTGCCCGCCGCCGAGGAGATGAATCTGCCGGGGCTCTTCCTGTTCGGTTTTACCGATACCAAGGCACTCAAGGGAAGTCTGGTCACTCGTACCCTGGAGTCGGGGCAGATGGTCTCGTCTGATGATCTGGTGCGCCCGGAGCAGAGCCACTATCTCTCCGCCATGATGGCGCCGGGGATGCGGGCTGTGACCCTGGCGCTGGGGCGGGAGGCGGCCAGCCATGGCCTGATCCGGCCCGGCAACCGGGTGGATGTGATCCTCACCAGCAAGCATGCCCGTCAGCACAATGCGCAAGGGGCCGAGGTGACCAGCAACCAGTCGGCGGAGATCATTCTGACCGACATCAAGTTGTTGGCCATCGATGCCCAGGTGACCGATATCGCCGCGCTCAACGGCACTGCGGCGGCGCAGGACAACTTCGATCAAGTGGCCGTGACCTTCGAGCTGGCCCCGCGGGCGACAGCCCGTCTGCTGCTGGCCCATCGATTGGGAGAGCTGGCACTGGTACTGCGCTCGGCCCAGGGTGCCCCTGCGGGCAGCGAGGCTGTTGCCCTGCCTGAAGGGAGCCTGATATGGGCCGAGCAGGTGGCCAGTGGCCAGAACCCGAGGGCCATTCCGGGTCACGGAGTCCGGATCAGTTATGGCGACGGCAACGACCGTAACCGCCAACCTTAATCAACCCAGAAAGGACACGATGTTGCGAACATTCGCCATGGTGCTCGCCCTGCTGCCGTTATGGGCAGTGGCGGCAGAGAGCCTGACTCTCACCCCCGAGCAGTCCACCCTGCTCAATTTCGATGAACCCGTGCTGGATGCCTTCGTCGCCAACTCGGAGTTGGTGCGGGTACACAGCCCCTCTGATCAGCAATTGCTGATCTATGGTCGCAAGGTTGGCCGCACCGATCTGGTGGTCACCGCGCAGGATGGCCGCACCCTGGGTCACTACCGGGTGCAGGTGGTGGCGGATCTTGCCCCCCTCAAGCAACTGGCCAGGCAGCACTTTCCCCAGAGCCGACTCACCTTCAGCGAGTCTGGCGGCGCCATAGTGGTGGCGGGGGAGGTAACCAGTCCGCTGCAAGCCCACGAGATCCTGGCCATGGTGGAGGCGTTCGCCAAAGGCATTCAGCCTCAGGGAGTCCCCTCTGGCCCAGTCGCCCCCGCTCAGCCTCAGAGCGGCAATCAGGATGAGGGGGCGGCGGTCGCCGGTGGTGGCAGCGGGCAATATGCAAACGTCATCAACCAGTTGCGTCTAGCGGGCTCGGATCAGATCAACATATCGGTGCGCATCGTCGAGATGCAGCGCACCACCAGTGAACAGCTGGGATTGCGCTGGAGCGCCATGGGGGAGTACTTGCAGCTGGGTGTCTCGCCTGGCAACCGTTTCCCCAAACCCGCCGAGCGGGGCAGTTGGGGCGGCAAGAAGGATGTGGTCTACATCAACGCCATCATAGATGCACTGGTGGAGAACAGCCTGGTCAATGTGCTGGCCGAGCCGAACCTGACGGCCAAATCCGGTGAGGCCGCCACCTTCATGTCCGGTGGCGAGTTCCCCTTCCCGGTGGGCAATGGGGATAACGGGCCCGAGATCGAATTCAAGAAGTTCGGCATCTCGCTGGAGCTGACTCCCACCTTGCTCAACAACAACCGCATCAGCCTGACGGTTTCACCCGAAGTGTCGACCTTGAGCCGCGAGAACAGCGTCTCCATCGCCGGGGTTGTGGTGCCGGGCATAGAAACCCGTCGCACCACCACCACCATAGAGCTGGCGGATGGCCAGAGCTTCGCCCTGGCGGGCCTGGTGCGTACTCATCGCAACCAGAGCAACGAGGCCTTGCCCTTCCTCGGCGAGATCCCCGGGCTGGCCCCCTTCTTTGGCAGCAACAGCTTCAAGAACCAGGAGAGCGAACTGGTGATCATCGCCACCGCCCGCCTGGTGCAGCCCACCAGCGATCCCCTCTCCCTGTCGACGCCGCTGGATCACTATCGGGCGCCGAGCCGGTTCGAGCGGCTGTTCTTCACCGACATGGGGTCAACCGAGCGACCTGGTGCGCAAGCGACTCGCCTGTTTGGCAACTACGGCTACAGCTACTGAGGGAAGTGACCATGTTAAGAGAGACACTGTTGCTGGCCCTGGCGTTACCGCTGATGGCCTGCACCACCCAACCCCCTGCCGCCACCCTCAAGGATCAGCTGCAGTTCCGGGTTGCCCCGTCGCAACTGCAACAACAGCTGCAATGGCAACTGGCCCCGCTGGCCAACCGGCTGGAGGCAGGATCCCTGCACCTGACGATCACGGGCCCGCAACCCGGTAGCCGGGAGCCAACTCCGGAAGCTCTGCGCCAGCAGTTGGCCCAGTGGCTGGCGCTGGAGACCCGCCTCACCTTCATCCCGGCGACCCGGCAAGCGTATGAGGTCGAGCTTGACGCCACCTTGCAATCCGACACCTGCCGCTATGCCAGAGGCGTATCTTTGGCATCGCCCGGCGCTTGTCTGGTACTGCGCAACCAGTATCGCGCCCAGAGTCATGGGGAGCACTGGGCCCGCGGCGCCCGCTATGACGGCAGTGGCAGCGCCCTCGATGCCGGTGCCGTGCAGCGCCTCTATCAGGGCAAGGCCAAGTCGGCCAAAAAACAGCAGACGACAGGGGAGTAGTGCATGAGTGAACAAGCCAAACAACTGGTGGCTGTCACCCGCCAGCCGGCCCTGCATGCCGGGGTCGGCCTGGTGCTGGCCCAGCTGGCCGAGGTCGAAGCCCGACAGATCCCGGGCTCCCTGGCCGAGGCCAGGGCCTACTGCCTGGCGCAAGGGGCCCCTGATATCCTGCTGGTGGAGGTGGAAAATCCACAGACGCTGGCGGCCGATCTGGCCGCCCTTGCCGAGTGCTGCCCGCCCCAGATGCGGCTGGTCCTGCTGGGGGAGAGGGGGGACGTGACCCTGTTCCGCTGGCTTATTTCGGTGGGAGTGGATGATTACTATCCGGCGCCGCTGGATCCCGATGCCCTGCGTACCGGCCTGCTGCGTCTGCTGGGGGGGCCGCTAGTGACCTCACTGCGCAAGGGGCGGGTGATCTGCGTGGTCGGCGCCGCCGGTGGCGTGGGCACCAGCACTGTGGCTGCCAATCTGGCCATGGCGCTGGCCGATCAGCATCACCGTCAGGTTGCGTTGCTGGATCTCAACCTTCATCACAGCCGTCACCCTATTTTGCTGGGTAGCGACTATGCCCCGCCCGGTGAACAGTGGTGGCAGGCTACCGATCGGCTCGATGGCACCCTGCTGGCCCACACCGCCCATCAGCTTGGGCCAAGGCTCTTCCTCTTCTATGACGAGGGGCAGGAGCTGGTGCTCGGTGCCGAGCAACTGGTGGCGGCGGTCAACGTGATGGCGGAGCACTACAGCACCCTCATTATCGATGTGCCGGATCTGCGCACTCATGGGCTGCGTGCCTTGCTGCAAGAGGCGGACGTAGTGCTCTGGCTGCACGATTTCAGTCTGGGGGCACTGCGGCTGCTGGGGCAATGCCCGCAAGGCGGGCAGGCCCAACGCCGCTTGCTGGTGGGCAACCACTGCCGTGGCAAGGAGGGGCGGGTGCCGGCGCAGGAACTGGAGCGCGTCTGTGGTCAGCCCCACGCCGCCGTGCTGCCCTATGATCACGGTGCCTTTGTGCGTGCCGAGCGTGCCGGACAGCCGCTCATCCAGCAAAAGAGCAAACTGGCTCGCGCCCTGACCTTGCTGGCGGGTGAGCTGGTGGGGGCTCAGGTCACAGGGCGAGGGCGGCGCTGATGTTCGGACAAGCCAACAGCCGACTGCCGTCGGTGCCAGGGGCGCTGCTCACCCTGTCTGATGCCGCGCGGGAGGCCTTCTACGAGCTGGTTGAACCCTCGGTGGCCGCCACCTTGCCGCGCGCCGCGCTGCTGGAGCGGGTCACCCGTGCCCTCGCGCAGCTCTCGACTCGCCGCATGTTGCCCTATAACCGTCAGGAGCTGACCCTGCTTGCCCGTCAGCTGGTGGACGAGATGGTGGGCGTGGGGCCGCTGCAACCCCTGCTCGATGACCCCGAAGTCTCGGACATTCTGGTCAATGGCCCGGACAAGGTCTATGTGGAGCGGCACGGCAAGTTGACCCTCTCCGGGGTGTGCTTTCGCGACCGTCAGCATGTGTTCAACGTGGCGCAGCGGATCGTCAATGCGGTGGGGCGGCGGGTGGATGAGTCCACCCCCATGGTGGATGCCCGACTGGCCGATGGCAGCCGGGTCAACGTCATTGCGCCGCCTGTCGCCCTGTGTGGCACCACCATCTCCATCCGCAAATTCCCAAGCAGCCGCCTGACCCTGACCCATCTGGTGGAGAAGGGGGCCCTGTCCTATGCCATGGCCCGCTTTTTGGGGCTGGCGGCGCGCAGTCGCTTCAACGTGCTTATCTCGGGGGGAACGGGGTCGGGCAAGACCACCTTGCTCAACGCCCTGAGCAAGCACATCAACGACGACGAGCGGATCATCACCATAGAGGATGCCGCCGAGCTCTCCCTCGATCAGCCCCACTGGGTGCCGCTGGAGACCCGCAACGAGAGTGCCGAGGGCAAGGGAGAGGTGAGCGTACGCGCCCTGGTGCGCAACGCCCTGCGGATGCGGCCGGATCGCATCATTCTGGGGGAGGTGCGCGGCGCCGAGGCGTTCGACATGTTGCAGGCGATGAACACCGGCCATGACGGCTCCCTCTGCACCCTGCACGCCAACACCCCGGAAGATGCCTTGTTGCGGCTGACCAACATGTTGCAAATGGGGGCTGAGCGGCTCTCCGAGCAGATCATCCAGGCCCAGATCACCAGCGCCGTGGATCTGGTGGTGCAACTGGAGCGGATGCGTGACGGTCAGCGCCGTATCACCGCCATCAGTGAAGTTACCTCGCTGGAAGGGAGCCAGATCAGGATGCAGCCGCTGTTTCGCTTCGTGCTGGAATCCGAGCTGCACGGCAAGCTGCAGGGGCGCTTCATTGCCCATCCCCTCTCGGCCGGAGTAGAGGAGAAAGCCCGTCAGGCGGGTTTGCTGACCGAGCTGCATGACTGCATGGCGGGTGCCGGGGAGCCGGTGTCATGAGCACGCTCATTCTGGTGTGTCTGGGCTGGGGACTGGCCTGCCTGCTGCTCTGGCAATGGCAGAGCCGACGCGAAGCCTGGCAGCAGCAGTGCCAACGCTATGGCCAGCCCGCGCAACACAAGGGGGCACGGCCTCTGCCCCACTGGTATCAGCAGATGGTGACCATGGTGGGCCAGGATCAGTTGACCCGCTGGACCTGGCAGGGCCCGGCTGGGGCGGCCCTTGCCTGCGTCTTGCTGGTGGCCAATGGCATGCCGTTCTGGCTGGCACTGCTGCTGGCGGTGGGCGGGGCTCTTTCCCTCGGACTGGTGGTCTATCAGCAGCTGCAACAGCGGGCGCTGGAGCGGTTTCGTGCCCAGTTGCCCGAGGTGATAGACGGCATGATACGGGCGCTGCGGGTCGGGGCGCCATTGGCGGATATCTTCAAGCTGGTGGCCTGCCAGCAGCACGGCCTGATGGCCCGGTTGTTTGGTCAGATGTACGACGAGTTGCAGGTAGGCCAGCCGGTGGCGCAGGTGATGCAACAGGCGGCGAGCCGGGTCGCGGTGGCCGAGTTTCAGTTTTTGACCATAGTGCTCAGCCTGCAACAGGAAACGGGCGGCCGCCTCTCGGAGGTGCTGGCGCAACTGGTGGAGACACTGCGTGCCCGCCAGACCCTGGCGGCCAGCATCCAGACCATCACGGCCGAGAGTCGCAATGCCGCCAAGGTGCTGGCAGCGCTCCCCGTCATCATCTTGCTGGTGCTGTTCACGACCGGGCGGGAGCACTTCACCTACCTGATGACCACGGCCAGCGGCCAGTGGGTATTGGGATATGTCTCCATCAGCGTGGCGGTCGGGCTCTGGCTTATCCGTCGCCTCACCCGTCTGCAGGGGTAGCCCATGACTGTCATGCAACTTTTCGGATTGGCGCTGGCCTGTCTCGCGTCGGCGGCGGTCGTTGGCTGGCACGGTTACCGACAACAACAGCAGTGGCAGGCCCAGAGCCACCGCTATGGCCCTGCCCGTCAACGCAGGGATGCGGCGCGGGACTGGCTGGCCTGGTGCGGTCGCGGTTACCCGGTCGGCCCCCGGGAGCAGGCCCGCTTGCAGCAACTGCTGGCGCAGGCGGGGATCTTCTCCCGCCATGGCTTTGACCGGCTCAGGGCGGCCAAGTTATTGGGTGGGCTGGGAGGGGCTCTGGCGGCCTTGCTGTGGCGTCTGCTGGCGGCACCCGCCGACGGTTTCACCCTGATGTGGGTGCTGGTGGCCTATGTGGTGGGGGCCGGTGTGCCCGAGCGCTGGCTGCAGTGGCGTGCCCGCAAGGTGAAGAGTGCACAGCAGAAGGTGGTGCCCGATGCCATCGACCTGCTGGTGATCAGCGTCGAGGCCGGGCTGGCGCTGGATCGGGCGCTGCTGCGGGTGGGCCACTATCTGGGGGCGCTGGAGCCGGGCCTGGCCCGCCAGTTCCTGCGCACCTATGCGGAGATCCAGATGCGCGGCGATCAGGCAAGTTGTCTGGCGCGGCTCGCCTGGCGCACCGGTTTGCCCGAGCTGGACAGGCTCGCCAACACCTTGCAGATGGCCCAGCAGTACGGTTCGCCGCTGGCCGAAACAATGCGCACCATCAGTCAGGAGGCCCGCCAGATGCGGCGGCTGGCGCTGGAGGAGCAGGCAGGCTCCTTGCCGGGCAAGATCACCCTCATCCAGATGGCGCTCATCATGCTGCCCATGTTGGTGCTGATCATTGCTCCCACCCTCAATTTGTTGATTAACAGCCTGCGCTGAGCAGGCCACAGGATTTGAAATGCGATCACGACTTCATTGTGTGTTGCTGCTGGCCCTGCTCGGGCTGGCAGCGTGCAGCAACCACAGCAATACCCGCCAACAAAGCCAGAGCAATGGCATGGCGGTGGCCAAGGCGGCGTTCGATTCTGCCCAGTATGACAAGGCAGAGCGGCTCTATCAGGCCTTGCTGGCTGACGATGCCACCCTGGAGGAGGCGCAGCTGATGCTGGCCCGTACCCGTTATCAGCAAGACAAGAAGCAGGCAGCGCGTGATGGCTTGCAGCAGTTGCTGGACAAGGGGGGCAAGCAGGGGGCCCAGGCCGCTCACTATCTTGGCAAGTTTCTGCTGGATGATGGTCTGAGCGCCGAGGCTGCACTGGCCTATCAGCAGGGATTGACGCTGGCCGGACTGAACCGGGACGAGCGCGCGCGACTCAGCAATGGCCTGGGGGTGGCCAGCTTGCAGCAGGGGGCCTTTGGCAAGGGACGCCAGCAGTTTGAAGTGGCGGTGGCGGCGGCCCCCGACGAACCGGATTATCGCGCCAACCTGGCGCTGGGCTGGCTGATGGAGGGCAACAAGGTGGCTGCCCGTCTGGCATTCGAGCCGCTGCTGCATTACCAGAACCTGCCACCCAGGGTGGAGATGAATTATGTCCTGCTGCTGCTGGCGGAGGGCAATGAACCCCAGGCTCGCCTCATACTGTCGCGTTTTCTTAGTGCCAGCCAGCTGGAGCACGACATCAGGCTGCTCAAGGCGCAACTGGGACGGGGGACGGGGGCGTGAGACGCGAGCTCGGTGTGGCCAGCATAGAGCTGGTGATCATCTTGCCGCTGCTGCTGGCACTGCTGTTGCTGGTGGTGGATGTGCTGCGGGTGCATCTGCAATACAGCACCCTGGAGCATGGCTTGCGATCCGTGCTCCGTGAGCTGCAGGCCGAATCTGCGGCAGGGCGTATCCCGTCGGCTGACGGGATCCGCCTTCGCTTGCAACAACGGGGGCGAGGGGAGCTGGACGGCGTGACAGTGAGCGTGAAACCTCATGTATCGCTGGAGGCCATGCTGGGCCAGGAGGAGGGGAGCCCGGATCCTGCCAGCGAGATCCGCCTGCCTGCAGATCCCGTGCTGGAGGTGACGGCCAGGGTCCGCCCCCGCCTACAGCTCACCCCGAGCTGGCTGATTGACGCTCGCGAGCTCAGCTATCAGAGCACCCTCTTGTTGCTCACCGACCGGCTGCCGGCCGGAGGGGCAGGATGAGTCGCTGCGCATGTCGCCATCGGCTCCCGGCGTCGGGTCCTGGCACCATGGGGGGCAGCATCAGCATAGAGGCGATGATGTTGATTCCCGTCTTGCTGGCCCTGCTCAGTTTTGGCAGCGAGGCACTGCAACTGCTGCGCCTCGAGCAACGCCTGCACAATGTGGCCTACAACGTGACCCAGATAGTGACCCAGCAGGGGACGGGGCAAAACGCCGCCGCCGTGTCGCAGCTGGCCTTCTATCAGCGCTTCGTGCAGGGCCAGTTGTCCGCTCTGCAAGAGGGGCAGGCCGCCCTGACCATAGAGCAGTACAACAGCGCCAATGGCGAACTGGTTCCCCTGCTGCAGGGCACTGGCTGCGCCGGCCAGGGCAACTGGCCGCAATTGCGGGTGGGCACCTTGATGCGGGTGACCCTCTGCTATCGCCTTGGGCAGGGGGAGGGCGGCATGTTCAGCCGGTTCTGGGCGGGCCGCACCCTGGTCACCCACTTTATTCAGGAGATCCATTGAATGGGACTGCCCTTGCGCCAAGGGGGCGGGCTCTCTCCCGCCTTTGCCCTTATGTTGACAGGCGTGCTGGCGCTGACCGGCGTTGTCATCGAACTGGTCCGTGGCTACAGCGGCCAGAGTCTGCTCAGCGCCGCCGCCGATGCGGTGCTTTACTCTGCCGCCGACAGTGACACTGCCGCTGAGGATGCCGTTGCTCTGGTGCAGGCCAATCTGGCGGGCCGCCCCTTGCAGGTGGCCCCCCCCAGCTTGAGCCAGAGCGAACAGGGATCCCGGGTTATTCTGCAGGGGCATGTACCCGCACTGATGGATCTCTCGGCCATTGGCGAAGGGGGTGACATGCCGGTGGCGGCGGCGGCCCGTGCCAGCAGTGCCCGTACCCGTATTGAGATTGCCCTGGTGCTGGATGTGTCCAACTCCATGTCCGGGGCGCCGATGAAAGCGATCAAGCAGGGGCTGACAGAGTTTGGCGAGGTGCTGTTTGGCCGCGAGCGGCGCAATCAGGACAGGGTTGTCAGCATCATCCCCGCCACCGGACTGGTCAATATCGGGGATCATCCTGAACTGTTTCATCCAGAGAGCCTGGCATTTCCCTTCGGGTTGCAGACGCTGGCCCATGAGCGAGGCTGGAGCAATTTGCTGACCCGTGACGTACCGGGGCGCCAGCGCAAGGCCTTCTGTGCCCGCCTGCCTGAGCATGTGGACGGCATAGACCGGCTGGCGGAACTCACCCCGGGCTGGATCCGCAAGCTGGAGCAGGCTCCCGTTGGCGAGACGCAACCCAGGTTGCACTACAGCACCAAGCCGCCAGCCATCAAGCAGTATGAAGATGGCACTCCCCTGCGGGCATTCGCCCCGAGGGAGAACCCCCTGGAGCGTTACCTGGAGAACCGGCGTGACAAGCTCGGCATCTTCGATGATGCCGACTGTGGGGTGAGCCCCATTCAGGCGCATCTGTCGACCCGGGCCGAGTACCGCCAGGCGCTCGATACCCTCTACGCCGCCTTCAACACCAATACGGCTGAGGGCGTGATGTGGGGCTGGCGCCTGTTGTCACCCCAGTGGCAGGGGCGCTGGGGACGGGGGGCAGCCGAACTGCCGCGCCCTTACGGACAAGCGGACAACCGCAAAATCATGGTGCTGTTCTCGGACGGCGAACACATGGGGCCCGAGGCGGCGCTGCGGGATCGCAAGCAACTGCTGCTGTGCCGGGAGATGAAACGCAAGGGGATCCAGGTCTATACGGTGGCATTCGAGGGAGATGCCCGCTTCGTGGCGCAGTGTGCCAGCGACCGTTCGCAGGCCTACAAGGCGACCAGTGGCAACATTCGCACCGTGCTGACCCGATTGGCCAGCGCCATCAACGATGTGGTGCTGACGAAATAGTGTGAAAAGAGGGGCCAGATCAGGCTAATGCCAGTCAGTTAAGCCTGACTGGCATTGTTTTTATTGGCTTTTTTTACACTGTATTTCTGTGGCCTTGGCTTCACGCAGCGGGGGTAACTTCGTTCCCTTCGTGCCGGCAGCACAAATTGCCCCGCCTGTTTATCCAGCTCTGCCACCCGCTTCGGAATAATCCCCGGGGACATGTACGGCATGCAACTCAGTTCATGGATGAGGTACACCGATGCCATATGAAAGCTCAGCTGACTCGCCGTGT
>NZ_JAACGB010000018.1:0-83746 GCF_029237345.1 Aeromonas sp. 2HA2
CGTCTTGGTCACTTCACCAGACATTGAAAATCAACAAAATTGTTTGATGTTCGATGCTGTGAGTGCCCACACAGATTGCTTGATTCAAATTGTTAAAGAGCGTCACGCTTGTCGCGTTGAGGAGGCGCATATTACGCTCCTCACTTCAAAAGTCAAGCGGTTGTTTTCGCTTTTCTTTCGGCGCCGGCTTCACAAGGAAGCTGACTCATCAGTTCGGCGTGTTCCCGTGCTGGTAGGGGCGCATTATAGGGAGCGCCGCCGGGATGACAAGGGCTTTTTCATCACAATTGTTCGTTCGCTCAGATATGCAGCAAACCTGTGCGTTTTTGCTCAAAACCCCATCAACTCAGGCTTTGACTGGATTTAAATTGAACATTTAAAAAGTCACTTTATAATTGTCTTTTCAAATGTCAATTAAGGTTTCGCCATGCATCAGATCCTGGATAGCCGCAAAGAAGAACAGATAGTTCCTCTGTTCCGCCTGGGGTTTCGGCCTTTCTTCCTGCTCGGGGCCCTCTTCTCTGTCTTGGCCATGCTGGGCTGGCTGGCACAGCTCAATGGCTGGATCCTGCTGCCAGGAGTCGGCAACCCCATCTGGTGGCATGCCCACGAGATGCTGTTTGGTTTCGGTGCGGCCATAGTGGCGGGCTTTCTGCTGACCGCCGTACAGAACTGGACGGCCCATCCCGGCGTTCGGGGCTGGCCGTTGGCACTGGTCGTGGGTCTGTGGGCCGTACCTAGGTGTTTGTTGCCCTGGCTGGGAGAAGGGAACCCGGTTCTGATGATGATGGATCTGATGTGGCTACCGCTCTGCGCCTGGTTCCTGGCCAAACCCATCATAGTGACCCGCCAATGGCGCAACCTCTTCTTTGTCCCCCTGCTCGTGGTACTGACTCTGCTCAATGGCGCTAGCTGGTTATGGCATGAGGAGTGGATCGTCATAGAGCATCTGCTGATCACGACAGTAGTGCTGTTCACGACCCTGATTGCAGTGATGGGAGGACGGGTCATCCCCTTCTTCACCGCCCGAGGTACCGGCCTGGAGAAAGCCGCCCCCCTGCCGTGGCTGGAGCGCATAGCACTCGCATCACTGTGGCTTATTTTGCTGTGCTGGCTGCTGCTCCCCACCCAATGGACCACCAGCACTTATATGGTGCCTCTATATATAGTGGCTGCAGGTTTACATCTGTGGCGACAACTGCGCTGGCGCCTGCCGACCACCCTTGCTCATCCCCTGCTGTGGTCACTGCATCTCGCCTACCTGTTTATTCCGCTCGGTCTGCTCGCTCTCGGAGCGCAGGCTGCAGGACTGACCATCACCTTGTCGACGGCCAGCCACCTGCTCAGCGCCGGCTGCATGGGCACCATGATCCTGGGGATGATAGCGCGCGTCTCCCTCGGCCATAGTGGCCGAGCCTTGCAAGTAGGCCGCCGGATAAGCTGCGCGTTCGCACTGGTCATAGCGGCAGCGGTGATCCGGGTTGTGATCCCGCTACTCTGGCCTGCCTATACCCTGCACGGCTGGAACCTGAGTGGTCTGGCCTGGGTCGGCGCCTATGGGCTGTTCGTCTGGGTTTATGCCCCCATACTGACCAGCACCAGGGCGGATGGCCGTCCGGGCTGATCATCCGGGCTTATTCTCAGGGCCTGGCCGCAGGATAGTGGATCAGGTTGTGAAAGATCGCAGGTGCAACCCCCAGATTGCGATAACCATGGGGGCGGTCGGCGGCAAAGCGCACCGCCTCCCCTTGCACCAGTGAACGCCACTCCCCTTCCACCAGCACCTCCATCAGACCACTGATGACGATGACATGCTCGGTCACACCGGGCTCATGGGGTTCGGATTCGCGCTGATACCCGGGTAGCAGCGTCAATTCAAACAATTCAAAACCAAATCGCTTCTCATAAGGAAATAAGGGAGCGACCTGCATGCCCTCTCCCGCAGGCTGCTGGCGAATGGCGTCGGCGGTACGATAGAGCACCTCTCCCTGCGCTGCCGGGGTAGGCTCGATGAAGCTGGAGAAGGAGACTCGAAAGCCGGTGGCGATCTTCCACAGGGTCGCCACAGTGGGACTGGACTCTCCCCGCTCAATCTGCCCCAGCATGGCCTTGCTTACCCCCGTCTCACGTGCCGCCACATCCAAGCTCCAGCCCAGTTCGCTGCGCAATCCCTTCAGACGTTGGGCCAGATGCTGATTCATCTCTTGCATGACTGCCTCTTTATTACTCTTGCATGAATCGCCTTGTGCGCTATAGCGCACGACGATATAGTCAGAAGACACATTGTACGTAATAACGCACAAGCCGTCACAATCCGACAAGGACGTCACTATGCCCTTCGCCCTTCCCCACCTGGTGGCTGGTTTCATCGCCGTGATGGTCGGCTACACCAGCTCCGTCATCCTGATCATTCAGGCTGCTACGGCGGCGGGGGCCGATGCCACCCAGCTTGCCTCCTGGCTATGGACGCTGGGTATCGGTATGGGAATAAGCTGCATCGGCCTCTCCTTTTATTACCGCATACCAGTACTGACCGCCTGGTCGACCCCGGGGGCCGCCCTGCTGATCACCAGCCTGGGCAACTTCACCCTGGCTGAGGCCATAGGCGCCTTCGTTATCTCTTCCCTGCTGATCACCCTGTGCGGCATCAGCGGTTGGTTCGATCGCCTGATGCGGCATATCCCGGCTCCGCTGGCCGCCGCCATGCTGGCCGGAGTCTTGCTCAGATTCGGGCTGGATCTGTTCAAGGTCGCGCCACAAGATCCCTTGCTGCTTGGCACCCTGCTGCTGGCCTTCCTGCTCGGCCGCCATCTCTGGCCCCGCTACACCATGGTGCTGGTACTGGCGATGGGAATAACCATCTGTGCCCTGCGGGGGGATCTACAACTCGACACTCTGCACTGGCAGCTCGCCAGCCCGGTCTGGACCTTGCCTAACTTCTCCTTCGATGCCCTGTTCGGCATAGCCCTGCCACTGTTCATCGTCACCATGACCTCCCAGAACATGCCCGGCATTACCATATTGCGAGCCCACGGTTATCAACCGGCCACCTCCTCCCTGATCGGCTGGACCGGACTGATCGGCCTGTTGCTGGCCCCCTTCGGCGGTTATGCCTTCAACCTGGCCGCCATTACGGCCGCCATCTGCATGGGCAAGGACGTGGATCCCGATGCCAGCCGTCGCTGGCCGGCCGCCGTCTGGGCTGGCGGCTTCTATCTGCTGACCGGTTGCTTCGGGGCAAGCGTGGCCACCCTGTTCACCGCCTTTCCTGCAACGCTGGTCACCTGCGTGGCCGGGTTGGCCCTGCTCGGCACCATAGGCAGCAGCCTGCACACGGCATTGCAACAAGACGAAGCGCGAGAAGCCGCCCTGATCACCTTCATCATCACGGCCTCCGGGATCAGCCTGCTGGGTGTCGGCGCCGCCTGCTGGGGGCTACTCATCGGTGTCATCCTGCATCAAGTCAACCAGCGGAGAAACTGACCTGACCATCTGGGGAGCCTCCCGTGAGACACAGCACATAATTCAGAAAAATTGGTTCACAGCTGAAACTAATTGCCATTAAGTGGTGCCGAGGCACTTCTTCTTCCCCGATGTGTGCCTCTGTCAGACTCATAAACTGGAGAACAATAATGAGGAATCAGGCTGTCATTTTGTTACTGGCACTGCTGGGCGCCACCACCGCCCACGCTGCCGACTCGGATCGGGAGCTGGCACGCCAGCTCGCGCTGCAGCAGAAAAACCTGCTGCCACTGCTGAGCAATCAGGAGTACCAGAGCCCGCTGCCCAACCTGCTGCAAAAAGCCAGTCCACGGCTGAAACGGCAGGCGAGCGATGCCAACCAGGCCGCCATCAGCCGGCAAGGGCTGGACGGCGAGGTCAAGCAGTTGATGCAACTGCGACTGGCCAACCCGGAGCAGGCCGCCGCACTGCAACAAGGGGTCGAACCCCTGGTTGCCTATGTGCCGAGCGGAGATGAGAAGAGCTGGAGTGCGATCGAAGCTTTCGACAGCGCCGGCAACCCCGTCTATCTGGATGTGGACAAGGCACCGGCGCGACCTGTCCTGGTGGTGGAAGCAGACCCCGTCAAGGCCAAGAACGCCGGTCTGAAGGTGATGCGCAAGGCGCTGGCCGCAGCCGATCTGCAGGCTGCCCCGCGCACCGCCGCCAGCACGGCACCGCTCAAGACCAGCATCCTGAAGAAGATAAGACTGAAGGATGATCAGGAGCCCTGGCTGCTGGGTGCGGCCGAAGTCTATGCGGTGGTCGCCGGGGTCAATCCCAGCCGGGATGAGCCCGTGGTCGACATAGTCGACATGCCCTACCTCGACTATGACAACACAGACTACACCCCCAACCAGATCCTGGTGTACTGGGATCGCTACCGCTGGGGTGCCGTCGACATCGTCATGATGGAGCAGGATGACAACGTCAACTACAAGGAGCTGAGCGCCTTGTTCATCGATGCCCTCAAGCTCGCCTTTACCGCTGGCGGCGTGCCGGAGGCGCTGCCATTCCTGGATCTCGGCGGTCGCATCGTCAAGGCGCTGCCCGACTCCTGGATGACCAACAACGATGACTATCTGGATACCTTCTACACCCTGGAGCAGGACCAGAGCTATCACCAGTATCCGGGTGCCGCCGGCAATGCGGTCATCGATCTCGAACCAAAAGAGATAGCCCCAACCCGGCCTTGACAAGCCGCTATGAAAAAAAAGCCAATGAGCAACTCATTGGCTTTTTTTGTGCCTGCGGCAACCTGTGTCAGGCCGGGTCCTTCGGCCTGACCCCCAGAGTATGGCAGATGGCGTAGGTCAGCTCTGAGCGGTTCAGGGTATAGAAGTGGAAATCCTTCACCCCCTCCTGACTCAGCACGCGCACCTGGTCGATGGCGATGCTGGCGCCCACCAGGTTGCGGGTCATCTGATCGTTGTCCAGCCCCTCGAAACGCTGATGCATCCAGCGCGGGATCTTCACGTTGGTAAAACCGGCGAACTTGGCCAGGGTCTGGTAGTTGGAGACAGGTAGTATCCCGGGCACGATTTCGGCATCGATGCCGATGGCGGCGCAGCGATCCCGAAAACGCAGGTAAGTCTCCACATCGAAGAAGAACTGGGTGATGGCGCGGTTGGCACCGGCATCAATCTTGCGCTTGAGGTTGAGCAAGTCTGACTGCGCACTTCTGGCCTCGGGATGACCTTCCGGATAGGCGGCCACCGAAATATCGAAATCAGCTTCTGACTTGAGCAGAGCCACCAGATCGGTGGCATACATGTCCGGCTTGTCGAGTCCGGGCGGCAGGTCACCGCGCAAGGCCACTATATGGCGGATGCCGCTGTTCCAGTAATCGCGGGCTATGGTACGCAGCTCGTCGCGACTGGCATCGATACAGGTCAGGTGGGGCGCCGCGATCAGGCCGGTACGCTCCTTGATGTCCTTGATCACTTTGTGAGTACGATCCCGGGTGCCTGAGTTGGCACCATAGGTCACGGAGACGAACTTGGGTTCCAGCACTTTCAGCCGTTCGATGGACTGCCAGAGGGTGTTTTCCATCCCTTCACTGTTGGGTGGAAAAAACTCGAAACTAACCCCTATGTCACCGCTTAAATCGGCCAGACTCTGGTTGAGTGCCTCAACCTGACGTGCACTGTGAAATCCCATCTGCTCTCTCCCTGCCCTGCAACCCATTCCTCTACGTCAAAACGGATGTTTGGACGTCTAAACGTCTTTCTATCTTTATGAGAAAACGGATCAAAGTCAACCCTGATTTACAGATAGGAGTGAGACTCTGCTGTTTATTTGGCAATTAACCTGAAGTAACGATTGGCACCCCATCCCAAAAGCCGTGGAGTCGCGTTATGATGAACACAGATCGTCCTGGACGTTCTGAATCTGCGTGTGATTGTTTGGCCGGAGGTTTCTCCGGCCCCTTTTTCAACCTCTTCCCTTCCCTGCCGATAACCAATTGAGCAATTCGCAGGAGCCTCGTCATGGATACCCACCCCGGTTTTGCAACAGACCTGCTGTTCGATCGCTATCAGGGCAACGTGGTAGACCATGAGCAGTTCTGGGCCGTGCGCACCCCTGATGCTCCCGATTACTATTTTGGCAACTACCTGCTGCTCCCCACTCCCCCCAGCGATCGTGACAAAGGCTGGCTCGAGGCCAGTTTTGACAAGCTGATCGGGCTGGACCCCAGAGTGCAGCATCGCACCTTTCAGTGGCCGCTGGCAGAAGGCCAGAACAGCCGCGTAGCAGGTTTCGTGGCAGCGGGATATCAATACATGGAATGCGTTGTGCTGGCGCTGGATGCCACCAACTTGCACCAGGCTGCCACTATCGACCAAACCGCAGAAGCCCGCCCTTTCTCGCCCGCAGACTGGGATGTCTGGCTGGCGTTCGAGCTCAATGAGCGAGATCCCGGTCACTCGGTGGAAAACTATCTCCCCTACCTGCAATCCCGACGTCGCCTGTATGAAGCCATGATCGCGGATGGACTCGGGAAGTGGTGGGGGATCTGGCAGGAGGAGCAGCTGGTTGCCAGCTGCGGGCTCTTCTTCACCGAGACCATGGGTCGGTTTCAACTGGTACGTACTCATCAGGAGTGGCGTAACCGGGGGCTATGCCGTCAGCTGCTGAGCCAGGTCGCGCGCCAGGGGTTGGAGCGGGCCAGGCAGCTCATCATAGTGGCCGACGAGCACTACCACGCTCAGCGGGTCTATCGTTCATTGGGCTTTACCCCTGTGGCCCGCATCGGCAGTCTCTGCCGCTGGCCCCATGAGACCCAATAGTCCGAGTAGCAGGCAGAAATGAAAACGGGAGGCTGGTGCCTCCCGTTCTTTAATGGTGTTGCCATTTACTGCTGTGGCGCTTCCAACTCTTCGGACAGTGCCTGCTCAATCTCGGCAAATGGCACCGGTGACGGGGCGGCCGCCGCAGAGGCTGGCACAGCCGGCGTGATCGATGGAATGGGCGCGGTTGGGGCATCCTCTGTCACGGCGGGTGTGGCCGAAGATGGCGAAAGAACGGCAGGCTCCTCTGTCGTGGCGGAGACAGCCGAAGGCGCAGGCTCGACCGGTACCTCGGTCGCGGGGGTAGCCGAAGGCGCCGGTGCGACCTGAGCCTCAGTGGTGGGTACCGCAGGTACGACAGTGGCGGGAACAGCCGGTGCCTCACATTGGCAATCCTGCCCCTTGGCCTTGTTGCCCTGATGGGGTGGATACCAGCCCTTCAGCCCTTGCTCCAGCCGGTCTGCCGCCGCTTGTGGTGCCATCTTGCCCAGCAGCACGGCCTGACTCACCTCGGCCAGCTCATCCCCCAGTTTGGGTTTGCCACGGGAGAGGATCTGGGTCGCCACCCGTATGGTGGAATCACACTGATCGCGCCACTCCATCATCTCCTTCGCCGCCGGATTGGTGACATCAAAGAAGTGGTTGGAGAGGGAGAAGAACCCTGGCAGCGAGTTGGTATAGAGCTCGGCAAACTGGGGAGTGGTCAGCCACTGCAAGAACGCCATGGCCGCCTCCTTGTTCTTGCTGGCGGGGTTCATGCCCATGCCGATATCGGTGTGATCGGTAAAGAAACAACCATCACCCTGTTTGGCTACTGGTGGGCGCATGACGCCAAAATCGACCTTGCCGGTGAAGGGGGCGATTTCCCACGAACCCGCCACGTAGAAGGCGGCCTTGCCGGAAGTGAACAGCTCATTGGTGGCAGCATAGTCCCGGTTCTCACCCCCCTCTCCCAGGTAGGGGCGCCAGCGAGCCAGCTCCTCAAATACCTTGACGTATTGCGGGTTGTCGAGCCGCTCCTGCCCGCCGATCAGCGCCAGACGACCATCTTCCCCTTTCCAGTAGTTGGGGCCTATGTTCTGAAAACCGAGTTCGGACGAAACCCAGCTCTCGGCACCACTCATGGCCAGCGGCACATAGCGACCGTCAGCTTTCACCTTGTCTAGCGCGGCAAAGAAACCATCGCGGGTTTGCGGCACTGTCAGGCCCAACTCACTGAAGATCTTCTTGTTGTAGAAAAAACCGTGGATCACTGACGCCATGGGCACACAGAAGGTCTGGGCACCGGAATCGGTTTGCCAGGGTGACTGGGCAAAACTCGGGAAGTTTTCCATCCCCGACATCTCGGTCAGCTCCGCCAGATGACCGGCCTTGAACAGGGCAAGGGAGTCGTCAAACGGGCGACAGGTAATGAGATCTCCTGCCTTGCCATCCTTCAGACTGGTCAACAGGGTCGGCATATAGTCGACATTCTGCACACCATTGAATTTCACCTGGATTCCCGGGTGAGCAGCCTCGAAAGCAGGAATGATCTTCTGCTCCCACAATACTTTGTCATCCGTTCGCCAGCTCTCGATCACCAGCTCACTGGCCACCAGTTGACCACATAACAGGAGACTCAGGGCCCCAATCCACTTGTTAGACATAAGCCCTCCTAGACCTTGAAATGTGCGATCAATTGCTGCTGCTTGGCGACCAGATCCGCCAGCACTTCACTGCTGCTTGCCGACTCTCTCGCCTCCCGCTCGGTCTCGTAGGCCACGTCGGCGATGCCGGCGATATGTCGAGCCACCCCCTGGCTGACCGAAATCTGCTCCTGGGCGGCATGGGCAACCTGATCCGCCATCGACTTGATGGAGGTCATCCGCTCGGCGATGGACTGCAATGCCAGGTCCATTTCACGAGTCTGTTCAACACAACTGCGGGTCTGGTCCTGACTACGGCCCATCACCTCCACCACCTGTTTGCTCGAGTTCTGCAGGTTCTCGATCATCGCCTGGATCTCTTCGGTCGAGGTCTGGGTACGGTTGGCGAGCGCTCGCACCTCATCAGCCACCACGGCAAAACCGCGACCGGCATCACCGGCACGGGCCGCTTCGATGGCCGCATTCAGGGCAAGCAGGTTGGTCTGCTCGGCAATGCTGCGGATCACATCCAAAATACTGCCGATGTTGTTGCTGAACTCTCCCAGCTTGTAGGTGATGCCGACGGCCTCTTCCATGGCACCAGCCAGTTGTTCGGTGATGCGACGTGTGGTGGCCACTTTCTGACGGCCACTTCTCGCCTCATCATCAGCCAGATCCACTTCCCGTTTTGTACCATCGGTGGAACGGGCCACCTCGGTGGCGCTCACTTCCAGCTCTGTGATGGCTGCAGCCACCTGATCGGTCTGGCTCTTCTGATCCTGCACCCGTGACATGGCCCGCTCGCTGATCTCGGCGGCGCGGCTCGCCTCTTCCACCAGGTGGCGAGAGCCGGCGTTGATCTGGGAGAGCAACTCCCCCGTCTTGCCCGCCAGGGTGTCGATGGAACGGGAGAGGCTGCCGAACTCACAACTGCTCTGATAGTTGATACGGCGGGTCATGTCACCGGCAGCCATGTAATTCAACTCTTTGTTGATCATCTGTAGCGGCCGCTGAATGCTGCGCGCCGTGGTATAGCCGATGATGAGCGCTGCCCCGGCCGAAATGGCGGCGACGATCAGGATCCAGAAGCTGGCACTGCTGACCGCATCATCCGCCGTGGTACGGCTCTGGCTGGCGATGGTCCCGGCCGACTGGCCCATCTGGTCGAGCAGGCTCAAGCTGTTGACCAGGTTGGCGTCGAGCTGCTGGTTCAACGTCTGCAGGGATGCCGCCAGTTGCTGGGCATTGCGCATGGTGGCAAGCAAGCCTTGCTGACCGAGTGCCAGCTCTTGCATGCGATCCAGGTTGGACACGAAACGCTGCTTCACATCGTCGGGAACCAGCACGCGTTCGAGACGCTTGCGGGCCATCTCTATGTCCTTGCTGAGCACCTTTTCCAGCTCATTGAGGTCGGTTTTGGCATCGGCTCGGCGAATGTTTTTCAGATCACGGGCGATCCCGGAGGTGATGAGTTCGGCCTTGTTGCGCATGGAGCGCTTGCTTGCCGTCTGTTGCAGCAGCAGATCCGCCGCACGCTGATAGGTGTCCTCCAGCCGGATAAAATCGATCTCCAGCTTGTGGCGCTGAACCAGGGCATTGACCCACTGGCTGTGCTGGGCGAGCACCTGGTCCGCCAGACCATAGAACTGCCTGGTGGCGCTATCGACCTGCTGGAAGCGGGCATTGGCCTCAGCGACCCCGGTGAACTTGCCCATCTCCTGGCTCAGCTGAGTGAAGCGGCTTTGCTGCTCTTTGAACTGGCTGGCGAGTTGTGGCAACTGACTTGCCTCCTCGCTGGTCCGATAGACCAATACCCAGCGGTTGCTGTCTTGCAGGGCGCCTTTCAGGCCCGCAACGGCAATCACCAGTGGCGTCGCTTGGTCGGATACCTGCGACAAACCGTCGTTGATACCCCTGATCTTCACCGTGCTGATCACGCCAAGCAGGATCAACAGCAGCAGCATCAACACAAATCCGGCGATGATCCGCTGCACAATAGATAAACCCATGGAGACATCCTCACTCGTGGGGGGAAGGTAACGTGAACATAGACACTATCGGCACAAGCGGCGAATTATAGAGGGTGGGCTTGGGTTATTTTATTGATCCATATAGGGTTGGATCACAATTGACTGAGGATAACGCAGACACAAAAGGGCCCGAACAGTGTCGGGCCAAAGAGACGTGCTTAGCTGTTGAGGCCCTTGACGGACCGGTTCGGCTACTTGTCAGAAGCGATAGCCGACACCAAACATGAAGGCCATGGGATCGATGGAGGTCTTGATGGTACCGACGGCAGTGTGTACATCGGTGTCGATATCCATGATCCAGGCAGAGGCGTTGACGAACCAGCGATCGTTGATCGCCATGTCCAGACCGACCTGACCGGCCATGCCCCAGGAAGAGTCTACGCTGACGTCGGTTCCTGCCAGGGCACCACGCCCTTCCTCATCAAAGAAAGTGGTGTAGTTCACACCGGCGCCTATGTAAGGACGAACCTTGCTCTTGGCATCACCGAAATAGTACTGCGCCATCAGGGTCGGTGGCAGGTGCTTGACCTTGGCAACCTCACCCAGACCAGCAGTGGAAACGGAGTGGGAGAACGGAGTGGCTGCCAACAGCTCGACACCCCAGTTATCCGTGATCAGATAAGAGAGAGTCAGACCCAGCTGCATGTTGCTGTCAATTTCCAGCTCGCCGGTACCCAGTACGTCATCACTGCTCGTTTGAGGAGAGACAAATGCCAGGCCGCCGCGCACCAGAATATCGCCAGCCTGGTGGGCCATGGCGACGGGAGAAGCAAGTGCGGCTGCGATCATCAGAGGGAGGATCTTTTTCATCACATTTTTCCTTTTAGTTTTCGTTCTATGTTGCAAGCCTGAAGACTATAAAAGGATGTGAATGCGGGGTTATTGATTTAGCTCAAAAGTTACCAAGAAATAGATAGATGTGTACAGCAGCTTCCAGATTGCCTGAAGCTCCGACAAAATAAATTAAATACCATTAATAACAATAGGTTAGTTTAAATAACTTCAGATTAAACCCCATTAAATAACCATTCAAATATATCTTATGGTGGATTTAAGCAGCGGCTTGTGACTACCTAGTCTTCATGGCAGTGTATTTTTGTATCAAATGTGACTCGGCTGTGAGCGGAATATTCATAACAGACAGACCAAAGGGAAACACAATAGTCTCCGCGTAACCATCATATGAGATCCCCCTTTTTCCAGCTGATGTGGCAGGTATTTATCCCCTGCATCCTACTGTCTGTACATACCTGTCAATACAGGCTCATCCAGCGGGCTGATGGAGATGGGATGCCTGACACAAGAGGAACTCTCCCTCCACTATCTGCTCCGGGCTCAATGCCCACTGCTCCCGGGCCAGTTCACCGCTATATCCCCGCCAGCGATCCCGTCCCTCCTGCTTGGCCCTGTACAGCGCCATGTCCGCCAGCTTGAAGCTGAGATTCCAGAACGAATCTTTCAGCTCGGGGTGCAGGGGGTAACTGCAATACCCTAGTGATGCCGTCATCCGGAGGGGCACCTCTTCCCGACCGAACCGATATTCGGCAATCTTGCGGCGCAAGCGCTCAATCCGATCGGCCACCCGCTCCGCCTCCTCACAGGTCAACAACAGCAGGAATTCCTCCCCGCCCAGCCGGATCAGCGGCTCCTCCTCGCCGAGAGCATTGCGCATCAATGCGGCCAGCTGGCACAACACCAGATCTCCCATGTCGTGGCCAAAGCGATCATTGACCTGCTTGAAGTAGTCCAGGTCCAGGATCACCAGCACCCTGGCAGCGGTGACGTTATCCCGGGTCAGCAACCACTCGTCGAGGTAGCGCCGATTGGAGGCATGTGTGAGCGGATCCGTATAGGCGGCGACCTCCATCCTGGAAGAGTGCGCCTGCAAGGCACTGTGGTGCAGACTGATCTTGGCCGCCATCTCCCTGAACTTGCGGCTGAGCAGGGCCATCTCCTGGCTGCTGTCGATAAGCGGCAGCAGGCTCACATCCTGCTTGTCGCCAAATTTCTGCAACGCCTTCACCATCTCGCTGACCGGCCCCAACACTATGGCTCTCAAGCGGGCCAGGGCCATCAGAACGCAGGCGATGCTGATCAACAACATGCCAAAGAAGGTCCAGATAGCCCCCTCCATCGCCCCCTGCAACACATCACGATCGTCTTCCACTATCAGGGTCAACACGGGGTCGCCATTGCTGTCGAGCAGCAGCCCCTCTCCCCTGATCCGCTGCAGTCCCAGATCAACCAGGCGATAGCTCATCTGTGGCTTGAGTGGCTTGAAGGAGAGGAAGTTATCGGAAGGCTTTGGCTGGGAGAGGGTCAAAGAGAGGGCTGTGCGCTCAGCCAGATCATGCAGATAGCGAGCATCCAGCCAGCGAGTCACCAGCAGATAGCCATTGGGTGTGGCGTTTCCCAAGGTGTTGGTCACCGGCTGGAGCGAGTAGATGAGGGGGCCCCACTGGGATCCCCTCACACCGCTCAGGCTGCGAATCCCCTCCTGACGGGATTCACGCAGCAACTGCAGCTTGAGATCATCCAGGAAGAAGGGAAGCAGGGTCGTGTCCGTGCCTGGCGTCTCGGGCAGCAGGGTGCGGGTCCAGATCTCGGCCCCCTGCAAATCCATATAGCTCAATACGTTGAGTTCGAAATCCCGCATCGGGGTATCGACCAGCAAATTGGAACGAATATAGGCCTGATTGGGGTGAGCCAGAAAGCGATAGCTCTCATCCCAGATGCCCCAATCCCGGGTGAAGGCATTGATGGCACTGATATCACCCTGCACCGCCTTGATCACCCGCTGCAGGTGCTCCTTCATTCGCCGCTCTTCGACCCGCTGCGCCGCCGGTACTTGTGCCAGGGCAATCACGATGAGCAGCATCAGGATGGCTCCGGCCCAGACGGGAAACATGGAGTAGGCCAGCAAATGATCGATGGAGCGAGAAGGTTGAGCCATGAACGCCAATATCCTTTGGACGGCAAACGAGGGAGCGAAAACTGTCTTGTACCAAGTATGGAGTATCCACCTCCTGGGGCGACAACTGAATCACTTCCATAAAAAACAAGGGGCCCAGGGCCCCTTGTTTCATGACTGCTGTGATTATTTTACCAACAGCGGCGCCAAAAAGCGCGCCGTATGAGAATCCTCACAACGGCTGATCTGCTCCGGCGTGCCCGTCACCAGAATGCGACCGCCGCCAGCCCCCCCCTCGGGTCCCAGATCGACGATCCAGTCGGCGGTTTTGATGACGTCCAGATTGTGCTCGATGATAACGATGGTATTGCCGCGATCCCGCAGTTGATGCAATACCTTGAGCAGCTGCTGGATATCGTGGAAGTGCAGCCCTGTGGTCGGTTCATCCAGGATATAGAGGGTCTGGCCGGTGTCACGCTTGGAGAGCTCGCGCGCCAGCTTGACCCGCTGCGCCTCGCCGCCAGAGAGCGTCGTCGCTGACTGACCAAGGCGAATGTAAGAGAGACCCACATCCATCAAGGTTTGCAGTTTGCGCGCCACTGCCGGTACCGGATCGAAGAAGGCACGCGCGTCCTCCACCGTCATGTCCAGTATTTCGTGGATGTTCTTGCCCTTGTACTTCACCTCCAGGGTCTCGCGATTGTAACGCTTGCCCTTGCAGACATCGCATGGCACGTAAACGTCCGGCAGGAAGTGCATTTCCACCTTGATGACCCCATCCCCCTGACAGGCTTCGCAGCGACCGCCCTTGACGTTGAAGGAGAAGCGACCCGGCAGATAGCCACGGGAGCGCGCCTCCTGCGTGCCGGAAAGCAGCTCGCGGATCGGGGTGAACAGGCCGGTATAGGTGGCCGGGTTGGAGCGCGGGGTACGACCGATGGGGCTCTGGTCGATATCCACCACCTTGTCCAGGTGCTCCAGTCCCTCAACGCTGCGATAGGGCGCCGGGGTCGACTCGGTCGCCTTGTTGAGCTCGCGGTGGGCAATGCGGAACAGGGTGTCGTTGATCAGGGTCGACTTGCCGGAGCCAGAAACACCGGTGACACAGGTCATCACCCCGAGAGGCAGGTCCAGATTGACGTTGCGCAGGTTGTTGCCGCTCGCCCCTTTGAGTTTCAACCACTTGCCGGTGAGCGCCGTACGCTCGGCAGGAATGGCAATCCGCTTGCGGCCAGAGAGATAGTCACCGGTCAGCGAATCCGGGTTGTCGATGATCTGCTGGGGTGTCCCCTGGGCCACGATATTACCGCCGTGCACCCCGGCCCCGGGGCCTATGTCGAGCACGTGGTCAGCCAAGCGAATGGCATCCTCGTCGTGCTCCACCACGATGACGGTGTTGCCCAGATCGCGCAGATGGATGAGGGTCGTGAGCAGCCGCTCGTTGTCACGCTGGTGCAGGCCGATGGAAGGTTCATCCAGCACATACATGACCCCCACCAGGCCGGCGCCGATCTGGCTCGCCAGCCGGATGCGCTGGGCTTCCCCGCCGGAGAGGGTCTCTGCACTGCGTGAGAGACTCAAATAGTTGAGGCCGACGTTAACCAGGAAGCCGAGCCGTTCGACGATCTCTTTCAGGATCTTCTCGGCAATCTGGGCGCGCTGGCCGGTCAGGCTCAGTCCCTTGAAGAAGGCCAGCGCATCCCCGATAGACTGTTCGGCGATGGCGGACAGGTTGCGGTTGTCCACGAATACGTGACGCGCCTCTTCTCGCAGCCGACTGCCGCCGCAACTGGTACAGGATTTGTTGGCGATGTACTTGGAAAGCTCTTCCCGTACCGAGTTGGACTCGGTTTCACGGTAGCGCCGCTCCATGTTGTGCAGGATCCCCTCGAACGGATGTTTGCGCACCACCACATCACCGCGATCGTTCATGTAACGGAACTCGACCTCGGTACGGCCCGAGCCACGCAGGATCACCTCCTGGGTTTTGAGGGGCAGATCTTCCCACGCCGCCTCCAGATCGAACTTGTAGTGATCGGAGAGGGATTTGAGCATCTGGAAGTAATAGAAACTGCGCTTGTCCCAGCCACGAATGGCGCCGTTGGCCAGACTGATGGAAGGATCATGGATCACCTTGGCCGGATCGAAGTATTGCTGTACCCCGAGCCCATCACAGGTGGGGCAGGCACCGGCAGGATTGTTGAATGAGAAGATGCGCGGCTCCAGCTCCGACATGGAGTAGCCACACTCGGGGCAGGCGAAGTTGGCAGAGAAGGTCATGGGCCCAACCCCCTCCTCCCCATCCATGGGCACCACCTGCACGATACCGCCTGAAAGAGTCAATGCCGTCTCGAACGATTCGGCCAGCCGCAACGCCAGGTCATCGCGTACCTTGAAGCGGTCCACCACCACTTCTATGGTGTGCTTCTTGTGCAGCTCCAGGGTGGGTGGATCCGAGAGATCGCACACCTCGCCATCGATACGGGCCCGGATATAGCCCTGGGCCGCCAGATTCTCCAGCAACTTGATGTGCTCACCCTTGCGATCCCGCACCACGGGGGCCAGCAGCATCAGTTTGCTGCCCTCCGGCTGGGTCAGCACCTGATCCACCATCTGGCTGATGGTCTGGGCGGCGAGCGGGATGGCGTGAGTCGGGCAACGGGGCTCACCTACCCGCGCAAACAACAGACGCAGGTAGTCATAAATTTCGGTGATGGTGCCGACGGTCGAGCGCGGGTTGTGGGAGGTGGATTTCTGCTCGATGGAGATGGCAGGGGAGAGCCCCTCTATATGATCCACATCCGGTTTCTCCATCAGGGAGAGAAACTGGCGGGCATAGGCAGATAACGACTCCACATAGCGACGCTGCCCTTCGGCATAAAGGGTATCGAACGCCAGGGAAGACTTGCCTGAACCGGAGAGGCCGGTAACCACGATCAGCTTGTCGCGGGGCAGGGTCAGATTGATGTTCTTGAGGTTATGGGTGCGAGCACCCCGGACCACTATCTTTTCCATCTTGTTGCACGCTCGATACACAAATCAGAGCGAATCAGTATGGCATAGAGACTACTGGATGAATAGACAGGTTTTATCCATCATGCCCATCGATTTCAGAGATATTCTTTCGCCCAGCTAACCGCCTGCAACCGGTTCTTGACGTTCAATTTCTTGAAGACGTTATAGAGGTGGGACTTGATGGTGTGCTCGCTCACAAACAGGCTGTCGGCAATCTCGGTATTGGAGGCACCCGTCATCAGGTAGCGGATGATCTCCTGCTCGCGCGCAGTCAGCAGCGTCTGGTTGCGCAGGTGATGTTCTCCCCCCTTGCGGTAGTAGTTGACCAGATCGCACAGCAAATGGCGCGGGATCCAGTACTCCCCCTGCAACACCTTGCGAATGCCGAGCACCAGCCGATCCAGCGGATCCTGGCGGAAGAAGAGTCCGCTGGTGTGAGGCCACATCAGCAGCAACTCGCGATCCGTGCTGGTCGGGGCATTGAGCAATATCGTATTGGCTTCCCCGAAGCGACTGGAGATCTCCCTCGGCCACCCCCCCTGCTGGCTCGACTTGAGGTAATCCAGATCGACCAGAAATAATGGATGTGACTCTCGCCCATCCTGTTCCGGCAGCGCCTCCAGGGTGCTTACCAGCAGGATGGGGAGTGTCAGCTGCTCAGTCAGATAGCTCTGAAAACTGGTCGCCTGCACATTATTTTCAGTCACCAGTACGACTATGGTGTATGGGGTGGTCATGAAGAGCACGTCCTTGAACATTCAGGCCATGGTTTTTTTGGCAGCAGAGAGTACCAAGCCCCCCAAACGCTGCAGCATTAAAAAAGCATTAGACGCCAGTGTGCCTCTTTTGAAACTCACCAATTTCCCAAGCAATACAAATGACTAGCCACCCCCCCCCATTTGGGGGGAATACTGGCACTGTGCCCGGCAAAGAGTGTCACAGTGCAGTCGGAACCCGTTTTGCTACGTTTGCTCAGGCCATCCAGCCCTGCTCGCTTGCTGGTCATGGTCGGCCTCGTGTAAGTTAATCCTTCGGTTCATGCTCCGGGTGGAGGATGACAGGGCAGGAAGATGTGCGCTCGTTCACGCCAACTGTTATTATTGCGGCCAAAATCTGAAAGCGGAACATTGGCCAGCTGGCCGACTGAACCGGGTTCAGTCATCGCATGATGTGTCAGTGTCGCCAAGCGATGCTGCCTATCTCGCAGAAAACAAACGATATGTTGAATTGGTCCGGGCATATGGCCTGGCCGGTATATAAAGGGTGGAAGAGAGATTATGGCCAGTCGAGGCATCAATAAAGTCATTCTGATCGGTAACCTGGGACAAGACCCGGAAGTACGCTACATGCCGAGTGGCGGTGCCGTGACCAATATCACCCTGGCCACCTCTGAAACCTGGCGCGACAAGCAGACCGGTGAGCAGAAAGAGCGTACAGAATGGCACCGTGTGGTGTTCATGGGCAAGCTGGCCGAAGTGGCTGGCGAGTACCTGAAGAAGGGCTCCCAGGTCTATGTCGAAGGGAAACTGCAGACTCGCAAATGGCAGGATCAAGGTGGCCAAGAGCGTTATACCACTGAAGTGCTGGTAGACAGCTTCAGTGGCGTGATGCAGATGCTGGGTGGTCGCCCGCAAGGTGGCGCTGGCCAAAACATGGGTGGCCAACCTCAAGCGCAAGGCAACTGGGGTCAACCGCAACAAGGCATGCCAGCCCAGCAGCCGGTAAACCAGGCTCGTCCTGCCGCCGCACCGCAGCAGAACATGCAGCAGCCACAAGGCGGTTATGGTCGTCCGGCCCAGCAGCCCCAGTCAGCACCGCCGGTCTACAACGAGCCGCCGATGGACTTCGACGACGATATCCCTTTTTAATCGGCAATGAATCCCGAGAGGCCCTGTTCATGCAGGGCCTTTTTTTACCTGTTATTGACGCAGGCACGGCATGCGGTGCTGTTCCTGTGTGAATGTGGCCGTTATTTCCACGTGTCACAGGCCGTCTTGGGATTATGCTCAGGACGACTCGTTTGCCAGAGAGAACTCATGGTGTTTCTGCATCGCACGCTACTGCTCACCATTTGTCTGACCGCCGCCATGGTGGCCCCCCGGCTATTTGCCGCCGAACTGCTGCGGGTGGGCGTCAGCTTCGCCATCCCCCCCTATGTGATCGAGGAAGAGGGACGCGGGATCGAGCTCGACCTGTTTAAAGAGGCCTTTCGCGACAGTGGCTATGAGCCCCGCTTTGAATATCTGCCACTGGAACGCACTTTCCGGATGCTGGAGTCCGGCAAGCTTGACGCCATCATCAACGTCAAGCCCGGCATGCTGAACAATGTCTTCCTGTCACAGCCCGTAATTGCCTTCCATAACCGGGTGTTCACCCTCGGCAAGACTCATATCAGCACACTGGACGATATGAAAACCCTGAGAGTCAGCGCCTTTCAGCGGGCTCGCCAGATACTGGGAGGTGCCTTTGCCAGCATGGCGGATCAAAATCCCCGCTATGAGGAGGTCGCCAAACAACAGGGGCAGGTTCACAGACTGATGCTGGGGCGGGTGGATGCAGTGATCCTGGAGCAGCGGGTGTTTTACTACTATCTGACAGAGCTGGCCGACAGCAAATATGGCGCGGAGCTCTATGCTAGTGGCCGGGTCAGGCAATATGACCTGTTTGCGCCAACCCATTACCATTTCGCCTTTCGTCAGGTGGAGCTGCAACGCAGGTTCGATCGCCAACTGGATGCCATGCGAGCCGACGGACGCTATAGGAAGATCTTCGAGGCCTACGGCGCCACACCATAAGGCGAAAACATAAAAGCCAGCCTGTGAAAGGCTGGCTTGATACTGGCTCCAGAGGAACTACAGCGTGGAGGAGCGTTACTTTATAGCGCTGCCATTTTTCAGGTCTGCTTTCTGACGTTTGGCGTCGCGCTTCTCTTTCAGTGACATCTGCGGTTTTTTCTTGGCATCTTTGCCGTTGTGATGTTCTTTGTTACTCATCATCAAACTCCAAAAATGTTACCCAGACAGTTGGAACCCAGGTTCCAGCATGCCATCCGAATCGTAGACTTCAGTAGTACGCTTTCAGTGACGACCGATTGATCGCACTCACTCCAGCATACCCCCAATGTTGCGCAAGAATCCACCCTCATCAGCCAGGGTTCGTCCTGAGTCATGCCTCCATCTCGGCCACGATCGGATACCCGATGGCATGAAAGGCCAAAAAACCTGAGTATGCCTGATAACGTTCGCCTCCCCTGACATATTCACTCACGAATCGAAATAAATCACCAAATCAAAAATAACTATTCTTTAAATAAGACAAGATAATTTAGATAAGCATTCTCACTACCGTCAGAAACAAAATATTACAACCTGAATAGGCGGTTTTATTTTCAAGCTGATATTATCCCGACTTATTTTTATAATTATGTTTCCGAGAATAAGGACATCCCATGACCAGAAAAACGAGGGCGGCGCTGGTCTCCGTCTGCTCAAACATCACACTGATTATCATGAAGATATTCGCTGGCATTTTGAGTGGCTCCGTCAGTATTATTTCGGAGGCCATTCATTCGGCAATGGATCTGGTGGCGGCTCTCATCGCCCTGTTTGCAGTACGCAGGTCAGATATTCCCCCCGATCAACGCCATCCTTATGGACATGACAAAATAGAAAACGTCTCCGGCGTGATCGAAGCTTTGCTGATCCTGCTGGCCGCCGGCTGGATCATCTTCGAAGCTATCGGCAAGTTGATCACACCAACGCCGATCGAAAGCGTGGGTTTTGGCGTACTGGTCATGCTGATCTCGGCGCTGGTCAACAGCGGCGTCTCCACCTATCTGTATCGGGTGGCGAAAGAGGAAGAATCCGTTGCCCTGGCAGCGGATGCCCTGCACCTCAAGGCAGACGTGTTGACCTCCCTCGGGGTGGCTGTCGGTCTGTCAGGCATCTGGCTCGCCGCCGGGCTGGGTTACAACCTCTATCTGCTCGACCCCATAGTCGCCATCTGCGTGGCGCTCTTCATTCTCAGAGAAGCAATATCCATGCTTGACCAGGCTTTTCAACCACTGCTGGACCACAGCATGAACGAAGAGGAGCTGGCCATGACGACCCGAGTGATCGAACAGTGCTGCCCGGAACATGGGGGCTTTCACGCCCTGCGCAGTCGCCAGGCCGGACGCCGTCGCCACATCGATTTCCATCTGACCTTGCCCAAGGAGATGAGCATCGAACACTCCCACGCCATCTGCGATCGGATAGAAGAAGGCATAATGCGTCACATACCTCATGCCATAGTGCTGATCCATGTCGAACCAAGCGGCCACAGCTGAGAGCTGTACCAGGCAAACCGGGACATACGAGAAATCTGCAGTGAACTGGCAGATAAATGACGGAGAAAAGTGCGGAACCGGCTCTTTTATGCCAGCAGAGCGGATTGCATAAGAAATAGTCGGTGAAAATGTGTTAATGTATTCCACCCCCCAGCCGCCCCAGGAGCGCGCCGTGAAAAAGTTGGAAATGAAAGACCTCACCGAAGCCGAAAAGGCCGAGATAACCCTGTTGCTCCAAAAAGCCCAGGCCAATGCTGATCATCAGCTGACCAACGCAGAACGTAACAGGGTCCGTGAGGAAGGCCGGCTTAAAATCGTGGCAGATCGTGCAGAGGCGGCCAAGGTGGCTTCCAAACTGGCTCGGGAAAAGGCCAAAGAACGGGCCAGAAATCAGGTACTGCCAGAAACCTTCAGCTGGATCGACTCCGTCAGCAACAAGTTTCGCAGCAAGCGCTGAGTTAGCGCTGTGTTGATGAGCGCCCACCCACACCAGACCGGTGTGGGTGGGCGTTTGCCATTCAGGCCCTGCGGCAACCAAGGAAGAGCACTGCTATACCACCCTTGATCAGGAACGCCTCTACGCCAGTCAGAAAGCAGTCACAAAAAAGCTCGGCGCCAATCATAGCAAGGGCCAGCGCTCAATCTCGCCAGTGAACGCCGTGGCTCATGTGACAATATGAAGTTGATAGCACGTCGATAACCAGAAATTAATATTGAGATAAAGTTTGCTTTAACGAAGAGAGCATGTTTTAATCTCTCTCGATGGTTCGGTAGTTCAGACCTGTTTATGTTAGGCAGTCATTTTAGTAAAGCAGTGATTAGTATAAGAGTTATCTATGATAGTTCTTATTAAATAATTCTCCTTCTTTAGTGCTCCCCATACGTATTGCTGACGAAAAATCATAGATTGCCAAATTTTGGCACTTAAAACACTATTTTAGGAAATTATTATGTCTAACAAAATGACTGGTACCGTTAAATTCTTCAACGCCGAGAAAGGTTTTGGTTTCATCTCCCCGGCTGACGGCAGCAAAGACGTGTTCGTACACTTCTCTGCAATCCAGTCCACCAGCTTCAAAACTCTGGACGAAGGTCAGCGCGTTGAGTTCACCATCGAGCAAGGCCAGAAAGGCCCGGCTGCTGCCAACGTAGTTGGTCTGTAATTCAAGCAAGGAAGCCTTCACGCTAGCTAACGCCTGCTGAGAAGACCTTCTGCAAGAATTAAAAAAACCCGCCTAGGCGGGTTTTTTGTTGTCTGAAATTCAGTGTTTACCCCGTTTACCCTCTCTCTCAGCCCTTTCATCTCTCCCTCGACTCTGTTCATCTTGCTGCTTTATGTCACCCAGGTACTCCCCGCTCTGTCTGCCCCTCCTGCTGGCCCTATGACAGCTCAATAAACTTAATGAGATTAATTATCATTTACACATCTTTCACTGATCATTACAATGCCAGCCGACAAACGGGAAGATTATTCAATTGAACCTTCCCGGTCCTGATTTCACGCGGGATGCAGTGAAGTCACACCATCGAGTTCACCCAAAGGATGAATGTCACTTTCTCATTAAAAGAGTTCAGGCCAACATGATAAAAATGCACCGCAACAAGCTGACCACGCTCATTCTCGCCGCCCTCGCCTCCCACGCCTATGCCACCGAACAGGAAGTCATGGTTGTGACGGCTTCCGGCTTCCAGCAGAAGATCGAAGATACCGCCGCCTCCATCTCGGTAGTGACCCGTGAGCAATTGGAAAAACGCGCCTACCGCGACGTGACCGATGCACTGAAAGATGTGCCGGGCGTGGTGATCACCGGGGGTGGCAGCAGCAGTGACATCAGCATTCGTGGCATGGGCTCCAAATACACGCTGATGCTGGTGGATGGCAAGCGTGTCGACAGTCGTGGCACTCGTCCCAACAGCGATGGCCCAGGCATAGAGCAGGGCTGGTTGCCACCGCTGCAAGCCATAGAGCGTATCGAGGTAGTGCGTGGCCCCATGTCCTCCCGTTACGGATCCGATGCCATGGGCGGCGTCATCAACGTCATCACCCGCAAGACCGCCAGCATGACGGCGTGGCAGGGGTCGCTGCATGCTGACTCCACCTTCCAGGAGAACAAAGACTCAGGCAACATCTTCCAGACCAACGCCTACACGGCCGGCGCTCTGGTAGACGGGCTGCTGGGGGTGCGTCTGAACGGCCAGCTTTCCCATCGCGGTGAGGATCAGTTCCAGAATGGCTTCGCCGAACAGGAGATGCGCAGCGGCACTGCCGTGTTCAGCCTGACCCCTGACGAGCACAATCGCTTCGACTTCGAGGCCAGCCGCGGTCTGCAGGATCGTGATCGCACGCCGGGTGAGTCCATCCCGGCCAAGTCCAAGCCCAGCCTGAGCACTTACGAGCGCACCAACTACGCCATCACCCACGACGGCCGCTACGACTTTGGCTCCTCCACCAGCTATCTGCAGCGGGAAGAGAACACCAATCCCGGCCGCCAGATGAAGCTCATCAACACCATAGCCGACACCCACACCCAGTTTGAGCTTGGGGATCACTACCTGAGCGTGGGTGGCCAGTACCGCTACGAGGATCTGCAGGATCAGGGCAACCAGCTCAACGTGGTCAACCGCGCCAACCAGTTGACCCGCTGGAGCTGGGCCATGTTCGTGGAGGACGAGTGGGCACTGACCGACAGCTTCGCCCTGACCGGTGGCGTACGCATGGACAGGGATCAGAACTACGGCACTCACTGGAGCCCGCGTCTGTACGGGGTCTGGCATCCGGCCGAGTCATGGACGCTGAAAGGGGGCGTCTCCACCGGCTATCGTTCACCGGATCTGCGCATGTCGGCCGCCAACTGGGGCCAGGCCACGGGTGGGGGCACTCAGGATGGGATGCTGGTGGGCAGCCCGGCACTCAAACCTGAAACCAGCGTGAGCCAGGAAATCGCACTGCTGTGGGATGGTCAGGAGGGGTTGAGCACTGGGCTGACGCTGTTCAACACTGACTTCGAGGACAAGATCTCCGAGATCCGCCGTTGCACCAGCAAGAGCGATCCCTCATGCACCCTGAACGGTCATACCTATGACTTCATCAGCGACCGCATCAACGTCGACAAGGCGAATATGCGCGGGGTGGAAGGCACGGCCAACTGGGCCATCAACGAAGACTGGTCGCTCGCCTCCAGCTACACCTTCACCCAGTCCGAGCAGAAGAGCGGCTCGATGGAAGGCAAGCCCCTGAACCAGATGCCGCGCCACATGTTCAACACAACGGTCGACTGGCAGACCACAGAAGAGGTCAGCCTCTGGTCACGGGTCAACTTCCGCAGCAAGACCTCTGACTACCTGAGCCGGGTCAAGATGGCAGAGGGCACGCCTTCCTACACCTTCTTTGACACAGGTCTGGTCTACAAGGCCAACAAGAACCTGGACGTGACTGCCGGTATCTACAACCTGTTCGACAAGACGGTGGATTACACCAGCTTCGGTACAGTGCTGGACGGGCGCCGCTACACACTGGGAATGACCTACAACTTCTGATGAATCGCCGCCGCCCATCCCGGGCGGCGGCCTATGTCTCCCCTTTTTCCGCGTCCTCTTCTTCATAACAGGCTGCCTGCCAGGTATTGCGACCACGGGATTTTGAACCGTACATCAGCTTGTCTGCCTGCTGCAGCAAGCCAGCGCTCTCTGCCCTAACCCCTGATGGAACCCAGACGGCCCCCGTGCTGATGGAAAGCCCCAGCTCACCGGCACTGGTCTGCAACTTCTGAGCACTCACCCCCCGTCCGATCCGGCTTGCCCAGCCTTGCAACGCCGCCATATCTACCATCGGCAAGCTGATACAAAACTCCTCTCCCCCGATCCGGGCAAACAGCGCATCGCTTGGCAAGATGGCCTCCACCCGCTCGGCCAGGGCGACGATCACCTCATCCCCGACGCCATGGCCAAAGTGATCATTGATGCCCTTGAAGCGGTCGATGTCGAACAGCAGCAGGGCCGAAGCCTGACCGCTTGCCAGCCGCTCGGCCAAGAGCGGCAAGAAGGCGCGCCGGTTCAGGATCCCCGTCATGGAGTCTGTGTTGGCGAGGCTCTCCAGCCGGGCATTGGCCCGGACCAGCTCGGCGGTACTGCTCGCCACAGCGCGCCTCAGCTGCACTATGTAAACCAGCAATACAGCCCCTGCCGTCGCCGATAGCCAGAACCATAAGTGAATTGGATAGACGGTCTCTATATGCATCCATTTGCGGGTAATGCGCTCCCTGTCCGCCTCGCCCATGTGAGAAAATCCCTGCTCCAGCTCCTGCAACAGGGCCTGATTGCCCTTGGCGACGGCAAAACGCACCTCATCGCTGTAGAGATGGCGTACCGGAATGAAGCGGGTGGGATCTTTCGAGGTGTAGATATAAAAATTGGCCATCTGCAGATCGGCGATGAAGGCATCCAGCTTTCCGCTCAAAGCGGCACTCAGCATGGCATCGTTATCGTCAAAGGCTTGCAGGCGCGTGTTGGGAAAGTGCTTGCGGGCGTAATACTCCTCATAACCTCCCGCTACCACCCCCACACTCTCGTGCAACAGGTAGTAATTAACATCTGTGCCGCGCAGAGAATTGGCAAAAAACAGCTGGGCATCCAGCCGGGAGAGCGCCCGACCATAGTCATAGAGCGGAGTGCGCTCCGGTGACCAGAGCAGGCCACCATGTACATCGGCCTTGCCGGAGCGCACCAGCTCCAGCGAGGTCTGCCAGTCCACCAGCTTGAACTGGACCGGCCGCCCAGTGACCCGCTCGAACTCCCGCCAGTAGTCGATCAACAGGCCATCCGGCTGCCCCTTGTCATTGATGTAGGAGAAGGGCTGCCAGGCCTTGGAGTTGGCCACTATCAGGGGTTTGACCGCCGGGGTAGCCCAAACGGGCAGCAAGAGTGCAAGGAGCAGCAAACCTGCGCCCCAGCTGACCCGCCAACCTGCCCCAGAAGAGACCGCCATTCCTGAACCCACCTTGTTATTGGACATCTATGCGGCCATTTATTATCACTAGCTTCATCATAGAAGAGCAAGCATGACCCAGTATGAAATTGGCGTTATTTCAGTCTGATAGCAGCAAAATAAACCAAGGAGGGCGCCACCTGGGCGCCCTCCTCATACAGACTCGACACAGTTACAGGGGCAGGCTAATCCTGGCTTCCAGCCCACCCTGCTCCCGGTTGTGCAGGGTGAGTTCGCCCCCATGCTGATGTACCAGAGTGCGAGCGATGGAGAGGCCCAGCCCAACGCTACCGGATTCGATATTGCGCGCCTCATCGAGCCGCACGAACGGCTTGAACACATCTTCCAGCCGTTCAGGATCTATGCCAGGCCCCTGATCGCAGACCCGGATCAACAGCTCACTCTCGGTGCGCTCCAGCGATACCTCGGCACTGCCGGCGTACTTGATGGCATTGCCGATGAGGTTTTGCAGCGCCCGCCGCAAGGTATTGGCGCGGCAGGCATAAACCTGCTTTCCCTCCACCAGGCAAGTCACCGGCTGACCGGTATCGGCATAGTCGTCACACAGACTCTCCAGCAGACTGACCAGATCCAGCTCCCTGGTCGCCTCCTGTTGCCCCTCTTCCCGGGCAAAGCTCAAGGTGGCCGCCAGCATCTGCTCCATCTGTTGCAGGGTCTGCTGAATGCGTTCCTTGTCCTCTCCCTCGGCCAGAAACTCGGTTCTTAGCCGCAAACTGGTGATGGGGGTGCGCAAGTCATGGGAGATGGCCGCCAGCATCCGGGTTCTGTCCTGCACGAAGCGGTCGAGCCGGGTATGCATGCGGTTGAACGCCTGGATGGATTCACGGATCTCGGTCGGCCCCTCTTCGTGGAGCGGCTCTATATCCTCGCCACGCCCCAGCCGGTCGGCGTTGGCGGCCAGCTGCTTGAGCGGCCGGGTTGCCCGGCGAAACAGCCAGATCATCAGGCCTATCACCATGCTAGCTACCAGCATCAGGTTGAAGGTGGTCTGCCAGGACCAGCTCGACGACTCCTTGTCCACCAGAGAGCTGAACTGCAGCCAGCCCCCGTGCGGCAACTGGATGGAGCCATACAGCCGCATGTCCTGCGGTGGCGGCATCCCCTTGCGGTCCTTGATCATGCGGGAGTGGTGTTTCCAGGCGCGGCTGCGCTGGGCATCCTGCTTCAGCTCGGCACTGATCTCCACCATCAGTGACGGTGGATAGCCCAGCCGTGAACGCACCTGCTGCTCGAAACGGGGACTGCGATTCTCCGGTTGCAGCGGCTCGTCAGAGAGACGCAGCAGCAGGGTATCGCTGCGGCTCGCCTTGAGAATTTCGTCGTAGAGCGAGGGGGGGGACAGAGCCAGCAGACGCGCCACAGAGACGATGCGCTGCATGGCATTGCGGCTGTTGATGTAGCCGAGCGCCTCCTCCCGATCCGAACGGTAGATCTGGATGCTGAGGAGCTGGATCAACACCAACCCGGCCAGCGCCACCAGTATGATCTGGCCGGTGAGCCCCTTGGGCCAGAGGCGGGAACACAATCGCTTGATCATGGCCACGAGGTCACACCTGGGTCACATCGGCGGCGAACAGGTAACCGCCACCCCAGATGGTCTTGATAAGTTCGGGGTTCTTGGGATCCCGCTCCAGCTTGCGGCGCAGCCGGCTCACCAGGGTATCGATGGCCCGATCGAAGGCGACAGCCTCCCGGCCACGGGCCAGATCCAGCAGTTGATCCCGACTCAGCACCCGCTGGGGACGTTCCAGAAACACCCGCAACAGGTCGAATTCGGCGGTAGAGAGGCTCAGCCCCACGCCCTCTTCATCCACCAGCTCCCGCCGGTTGATGTCGAGCAGCCAGCGATCGAAGCGCAGATCCCGGGTCAGGGTCTCGGGGGCGGGCTGCGGCTCGACGTTGGTGCGACGCATCACCGCCTTGATGCGAGCCAGCAACTCCCGCGGGTTGAACGGCTTGGCAAGATAGTCATCGGCTCCCATCTCCAGCCCTATGATGCGGTCCGTCTCCTCCCCCATGGCGGTGAGCATTATGATGGGCAGGCAGGATTTCGCCCTCAGCTCCCGGCACAGAGTCAGACCATCCTCCCCCGGCATCATCAGGTCCAGCACCAGCAGATCGAACTCCCGCTCTTCCAGCAACCGCTTCATCTCCTTGCCATCCCGGGCACAGCTGACCCGCAGGCCATGCTGCTCCAGGAAGCGTTTCAGCAGATCGCGGATCTCGCTGTGATCGTCGACGACCAGAATGTGGGTGCTGCTTTGGTTCATGAGAGCCTCTCCTGTTAGAGCTGGCACGAGTATACGAAAATCTGTCGGGCGGTTTGTGTCAAAGTGTGCCAGATCAGCAAGATGCCACACTCTGCTACAAAAAAGCGGTCACTCGGCAAAGTTGAGACACAAGGCGAAGGTTTACTGGGGGCACACCAACTCGTCCATATTCGCTCATTGCAGGAGACAGGCCATGCTCGCCCTCACCACGCCCTTCATGCTGGCTTATGCCGCCAGTGAGGCCCTTGCCAGAGCGGCGGCCACACCACACCAGCCTGCAAAGACAGACCGCCTGACCCGGGAGCCCCCTTCGGATGGCGATGGCATCACGGCGGCCAGCCTCCCTGCGCCCGACGAGACGCGCTTTCCTTCCCCATGATGCAGACCGCGCCCGGTTCGGGCGGCGCCTGACACCATGACACACAACGCCGGCATCCTTCGGCGAGCCACACCAAGGAGACAATGATGATTAAAAAGACCCTGACCCTGTTTGCACTGGCCGGACTGGCCCACATCGGCATGGCACAAGCGGCCATTCCGGCCGACGTCAGCGCAGCCCCCGGCCTGCTGTTCGTCAACTGGCACGATAACGCCAGCAGCAGCAGCGCCAACCCGACCCTGATGATCCGCAACGCCTCCGGCGATCTACTCAAGCAGGTGCCCGCCGAGCTGAAAGGGATGCAGCAGGTACGACTGCCGATGAGAGCCCAGGGCAATCTCACCCTCAGCCTGGACGGTGAAAGCGACAGCTATCGCATGCCTTACAGCGTTGGCAGCGGCCGCCAGCGCTGAACCAACCTATTCACCCTGTGGTTTTCTCACGATAATGATGTTGCCTGACCGGCGACATAGAAATACCCCGCCAGAGACTGCATCCGGTGGGGTATTTTTATTGGTTCATACCGGCACTGAATATATTTCGGCCCGCCACTATCACTTATTCCCCTGATCCGATGAGCAGATAAATTTAACCGGGAGGCAGCCACTCTTCTATGGGAGGCCCCTGTTGTCACTACCGTCTTCAGCAAGGTGAAATACAAGATCCCGATGTCACACTCTGCTACAAAATAGGCTTCAACTGGCAAAGTTCAGACACCGGTCTGGTGTTTACTTGAGGTCAAGGCGAGCAAGCCGAATCCGAACTCAATCCGCAAGGAGATATACCATGAAGACTCTGACCAAAACTCTGCTGACCGCCACCCTGATCCTTGGCCTGCCGCTCGGCGCCTATGCCGCCAGCGAAGCCGTTGCCACTACCCAGGCCGGCGCCATGACCAATTGCCCCATGGATGGCAGCGGCATGAAAGGTGGCAAGCACCACGGTGGCCGCCACGACAAGATGGCCCGCATGCAAAACATGACTCCGGAGCAGATCCAAGCCAACCTGCAACAACGTTATGACAGGATCGAAGACCCGGCCAAGAAAGCCGAATTCGTGAAGAACCTGAACCTGCGCGCCGACGGCATGACCAAGCACGCCGACGCGATGAAGCAGTTTGCCGAAGCGCACCAGTAAGCGCATCGCAATCAGCACAAGGGTGGCCTCGGCCACCCTTTCTTTTTTCCACTTTCCCGCGCACTGCCTCACGGCAGGGGGATCACCCCGTCGAGCCGTCATTTCCCTTATCTTCTGCTCCGGGTTCTGTGAGCGATAACAAACGTTTTATGTTCGAAATGGCTAATAATGGCGACTCAAACAACAAGGTCACGCAAGACAGTGCCAACAACAGACAGGAGTCGTTATGGGGTGGAGTCTGGGAACAATCAAGGGACGATATACAGCCGTCTTCGTGGGATTCATGGTGCTGGTGTGCGCCCTGACGGTCATCGGCATCCAGATCTGGATCAAGCCGGCGCTGCAAAAGGCCGGTGAACAGAATGTGACACTGCTGGTCAGCGAGATCGCCACCGACATCCTCGATGAGCTCAACGGCGTACAGAGCCAGTCCCGCAGCATCACCCAGCTGGTCGCCCAGCTGCCAAGCGAGCAAATTGATGCCCTGCTGCCTGCGCTGATCGATCAATATGGCAATGCCATGGTGTTTGGCGGCGGCATCTGGCCGCTGCCGGATCAACGGGAAGCGGGCCGCGCCAAGTTCAGCACCTTCTTTCACAGGGATGCGGCCAACAAGCTGATCCCCAACACCTACTGGAACTCGGCCGAGGCCCCCAATTACTTCGAACAGCCCTGGCACAAGGCGGGGCAACAGGCTCCTCAGGGCATGTGCGTCTGGGCGGCGGCCTACAAGGACGGTGCCAGCCAGCAGCCGAGAACCAACTGCGCAATGGGGATCTATCGCAACGGCGCCCTGTTCGGGGTATCGACCATAGATGTGACCCTGGGTTTCTTCAACGATCTGGTGGCCAGGAAAGAGCAGGAGATAGGGGGCCAAGTGATGATCATCGAGGCTGACGGCAAGATCCTGAGCAAGAATGCCCGTCTGAACGGGGATGTTGTGCTGGGCAACCTCTCGGCTCACGCCGATTACCCCTTCGCCGGTGCCATCGCCAGCCTGATCGGCCAGAGCCGGGGTACTGGGCTGTTGCGCGCCACTTTCCAGGATCAGGGGCAGGAACAGACATTGCTGCTGCAGGCCATAGAGGGGACTCCCTGGTTGCTGGCCACCGCCCTGCCAACCAGCACCCTGACCCAGGACAGCCAGGACGTGCTCACCACGCTGGCCGCCATCCAGCTGCCCCTGGTCGGACTGCTGTTCGTGCTGATGCTGCTGGCCATCACTCAGCTCGGCAGCCGCTTGCAGACCCTCAAACAGAATATCGACGCCCTCTCTGCCGGCGATGCGGACCTGACCGCCCGCATCCAGGTGAAGGGGAATGACGAGCTGGATCACATCGCTCTGTCGGTGAACCGCTTCATCGCCTATTTGCAGCAGATGATGGTGCAGGTGACTGACGCCACCGACCTCATCACCCGCGAACTGGCGCAGCTCGATCAGCAGACGGGTCAGGCAAGACGGATCCTGGGTGAACATGCCGCCGAGACGGATCAGGTGGTCACCGCTCTCACCGAGCTCAGCTCCACCGCCGACAGCGTGGCACAACACGCCAGCGACTCGGCCAGCTTCACCGAAGCCGCCAACGGCCAGGCCGCCAATTCACGCAAGGTAGTGGGATCGGCTTCCGCCAGCGTAGTGGCCCTGATCGACGAAGTGGATCTCGCCGCCGCCAAGGTGCTGGAGATGCAGGAAGATGCCAAGCAGATTGGCAGCGTACTCGGAGTGATAGGTGGCATCGCCGCCCAGACCAACCTGCTGGCGCTCAATGCCGCCATCGAAGCGGCCCGGGCCGGTGAACAGGGCCGCGGTTTCGCCGTGGTGGCTGACGAAGTGCGTGCCCTGGCGGCCCGTACCCAGAACAGCACCGCCGAGGTGGGCAGCATGCTGTCGCGCCTCACTCAGGGGGTGGCCGACGCCGTCGTCGCCATGGAGCAGACCAAACGCAGCTGTCAGGCCGCGGCAGATACCACTGGGCAGGTGACTGGGGGGCTCGACAGCATGGCCGACTCAGTGGTGCAGATCCACGATCTCAGCAGCCAGATCGCCACCGCCGCCGAGGAGCAGAGCCGGGTGACAGAGGAGATCAACCGCAACATGGTGAGCATCCGCGACATGCTCAACCTGCTGGTAGAAAATGGCCGCAACACGGAGCAGAGCGCCGAGTCGCTGCTCAGCTCCAACCGCCAGTTGCTGGCCCTGGTGCGTCGCTTCAAGGTGTGATCATGAACGTCAGCCAGCAAAAAGGGGCCATCAGGCCCCTTTTTCATGCACGTCACTCAGACTCAAGCCTTGGCTTTGTCGGCCAGGTTCAGGGTCTTGACGGTTTCGCCTTCGAACTTGATGACCACGTTCTTCTGGGCCACTTCGGACTCTTTCAGCAGAGTCTTGGTGGTTTCAGCCAGCAGCGGGGAGGCCTTGTTCAGGGCGCTCAGGTCATAAGTCCACACTTCCAGACCGGCTTCGGTCTTGGTGGTGATGGGCGCGCCCAGCTTGTCCTTGATGGCTTGCTTGTTGGAGCCGCCTTCCTTGATGTCCAGCGCTCTCTTGATCGCTTCGTTGGAAGCGCTGTCCATGGCGGTACCAGCCATCTCTTTGGCACTGCTGGTGACACTGCTGGTCACTGTATCGGTCAGGGAGTCCATCAGACCGGCGTGGGCAAACAGGGGCAGTGCAGTCAGGGCAACCAGGATGCTCTTTTTCATCGATTCATGTCTCATGGGGGATTAAAGAGCGCGCATCAAACCAGCGCCCTCAACAGGAGTCAAGGCAATCGCGCGGTCAATACGCATTCGGGGGGTAAATGAGAGAAATCCGACAACCGGTCGCGACCGGGCAACCGGTGAAAACAGGCCCTTGTCATCTATTCACCGATCTGGTTCTTGCCCGCCAGCTTGGCCTGATAAAGCGCCCGATCCACCCGTACCATCAGCTGGCTCAGGGGCTCATTCAGCCGGTATTCCGCCAGCCCGAAACTCAGGGTGATATCGCGCTGCTCGCAGACCCGTGACTGGGCGATCAGCGCCCTCAGCTTGTCGGCCACCCGCCTGGCATCAGCAAGAGCGGTATTGGGCAGCACCACCATGAACTCGTCCCCACCCCAGCGGGCCAGCAGGTCAATCTCGCGAATATGGCTTTGCACCCGCGCCACTACGTTGATCAGGGTTTGATCCCCGGCGGCGTGGCCATGGCTGTCATTGATCTGCTTGAAGTCATCCACGTCAATGGCGATCACCGAGAACGGCTGATGAAAGCGCTTGGCCCGTTCGCACTCCATCTGGATATCCCGCTCGAGCCGATAACGGCTGGCGGCGCCGGTCAGGGCATCGGTTTCTGCCAGCTGGCGGTTCTCTTCCGCTTTTTGCTGCAAGATCCCATTGAGCTGAACCAGCTCGGCCGTACGTTTGGCGATCAGCTGCTCCAGTGAATGGTTGCGTGACTCAAGCTGTTCATAGAGCAGCTTGCGTGCATGGATATTGCGATGGGCACCTATCATGCGCGCCACTGAACCATCCGGATTGCGCGCTATGATATGGCCGCAATCCTCGATCCAGATGTAGCTGCCATCCTGACAGCGGCAGCGGTACTCGACCCGATAGTCGGGTGCAGAACCCGTCAGATAGGCATCGAAGCAGGCCATCACCCGCGCAATGTCGTCGGGGTGGATCACCCCCTCCCAGGTGAAGACGTTGTTGCCCAGCGAATGGGGCTCATAGCCCAGCATCTGATACCAGCCCGGGTTGCGATAGACAAAACCGGTATTGACGTTCCAGTCCCAGATCCCGTCACTGACCACCTCCAGAATGCCGTGCACTACGGCCTCACTAAGGTCCGAGATCCTGATCGTGTCACTCTCTTGCAGCATAAAGACCATCCTTGTTCTTCTGCCCCGCACAGTGGCGGGGATGCTCAAGCCCGATTGTTGAATAAACAGCGGGGGGACTATCACCCGGCAGCTTGCCCGCCGCTCTTTGCCCGCCCAGACCTGCCCTGCTATTGGCCATATTATCGGCAGAAATCAGGTTCGTATGAACAACGGCTGCAACCAGTGTGGTTCAGGTTATTGCGTCTGTCCGGTTATAAATCCTGAATGACGCAGGCAAACCCATGAGCCGGGCACGCCCAGTCGACAAGGGATTCATCCAGCCGAGCCAGGGACCCCCCCCTGCGGCTGCGTGTCAGTAGATGGCGATAATTGCACCAATGAGGGGCACCGCTTTGGCGCGGCCCTGTCCAGATTGGGTAAACATCACACTACATAGGCCAGATATAAACTTAAAGCATTGAAAATAAACACTAATACTTTTGGCCCACTAATTGCTTTGATCAGGGTCAACCACCAAAGGATTGGGGAAGCTGCATGAAACTGATCACCGCCATTATCAAGCCATTCAAACTGGATGACGTTCGCGAAGCCATCGCCAGTCTCGGCGTCGAGGGGCTGACCGTCTCCGAGGTCAAGGGCTTCGGTCGCCAGAAGGGGCACACCGAACTCTATCGCGGAGCCGAATACCAGGTCGATTTCCTGCCCAAGGTAAAGCTGGAGATCGCCACCCTGGCCGACAACGTCGAGCACATCATCGAAGCCATATGCAAGGCCGCCTACACCGGCAAGATCGGTGACGGCAAAATTTTCGTCTATGACCTGCAGGCTGCCGTGCGGATCCGCACCGGCGAGACTGACGCAGAAGCCCTTTGATACAACAGGAACCGAGGAACACAACATGGAAGAGTTGATCAAGTCCGTTTCAGAGCTGCGCTATGCGCTCGATACCTTCTATCTGCTGATATCCGGCGTGCTGGTCATGTGGATGGCCGCCGGCTTCTCCATGCTCGAAGCCGGGCTGGTACGCGCCAAGAACACCACTGAGATCCTGACCAAGAATATCCTGCTCTACTCCATTGCCTGCATCATGTTTCTGCTGGTTGGCTACAACATCATGTACGTGGACAACGCCGCCAGTGGCTGGTTGCCAAGCTTCGGCAGCCTGATCGGCACCCAGGCTGACGATGCCGGTCACTCACTGCACTCCGACTTCTTCTTCCAGGTGGTGTTCGTGGCGACCGCTACCTCCATCGTCTCGGGGGCCGTGGCCGAGCGGATGAAGCTCTGGTCCTTCCTGCTGTTCTGCGTGGTGATGACGGGCGTCATCTACCCGATGGAAGGGTACTGGACCTGGGGCGGCGGCTTTCTCAAAGAGGCCGGTTTCTCCGACTTCGCAGGCTCAGGCATAGTGCATATGGCCGGTGCCGCCGCCGCCCTCGCCGCCGTGCTGCTGCTCGGTGCCCGCCGCGGCAAATATGGCAAGCAGGGTGAGATCTACCCCATACCGGGTTCCAACCTGCCGCTGGCAACCCTGGGTACCCTGATCCTCTGGATGGGCTGGTTCGGTTTCAACGGTGGCTCGCAACTGGTGCTCTCCACCGCTGCCGACGCCACCGCCATCGGCACCGTGTTCGTCAACACCAATGCCGCAGCGGCAGCCGGTGTGGTCGGTGCCCTGCTGGTCAGCAAGCTCACCTGGGGCAAGGCGGATCTCACCATGATCCTTAACGGCGCTCTCGGCGGCCTGGTTGCCATCACGGCCGACCCAGCCTCCCCCAGCCCTCTGTTCGCCAGCCTGATCGGTGCCCTGGCCGGCGCCCTGGTGGTCTACGCCATCGTCGCCTTCGATCGCCTGAAGATTGATGATCCGGTCGGCGCCATCTCGGTACACGGTGTCTGCGGTCTGTTCGGCCTGATGGTAGTGCCCCTCTCCAACGAGAGCGCCACTTTCTCGGCCCAGCTGCTGGGTGCGGCCGTCATCTTCAGCTGGGTGTTTGGTGCTTCCCTCATCGTCTGGGGCCTGCTCAAGGCCACCATGGGGCTGCGAGTCAGCGAAGAGGAAGAGATGATGGGAGTCGACGTGCACGAATGCGGCATCGATGCCTACCCCGAGTTCGTTACCGTCAAATCCAGCATCTGACCGACTGAACAAGCACAATGCAACAGGGCCGGAGGCAAACCTCCGGCCCTGTTTTTTATTGCCAAGAACGGGTGCTGTGTGAATATCCTGGGTGCACAGTGCCATGCACCCTCGTCATGCCCCAGTGAGGCCAATGGCACAAATGTGTTCAACACAGGGCAAAGGTGCGCTGTTTATCGGGCCTGAGGCACTCTGTGGGATTGAACGAATAACCGCCATCATGCCCATGATGACCTCTGTTTACATCCGCACAATAAACACACCAGAGATCAAAGTGTCATTACCGACAGATGAAGGGAAATACTCAATAAAATCAGATTTGTGCCATTCAAATTCGCCACAGCCATTATATCTTGCCAGCCCGCCTTGTTTTTATTTATATAAATAAAGCTAAAACTCTAAACGAGTCATTTATTGAGCATAATGCTCTACCATTATTTTCCATAATATAAAAACCCATGACGACAATGGGTTGTTATTGCTGAATGCACTGACTATAATCCGCGGCCCTCCAGCAATGGCGGACAAAGGGAATATAAATAAACTTCATGGATAGAAGTATTTCAACCACGCAGAGTTCACGCATACAGGAATAATTTATCCATGAATACCTTCAATAAAGCGCTCGTTTTCTCCCTGCTCGGTCTGGGTATCAGCACTGCCGCCTGTGCAGAAGGCTGGTATGCAGGGCTGGATCTGATCACCTCCAAGGCAGATCTGGATGGCATGGCGCAGCAAGCGTATGACGCCAAATTGATGGACGATCGTCTCGATGGCGGTAGCCTGATCGTGGGTTACAGCTTCAAACCCTGGCTGGCCATTGAAGGTGGTCTGCATGCCCAGCAGATGAGCCAGCTGATGTGGATCACCAGTTCAGTGGCCACCGGCTTTGTTGACACCACCATAGACACCCGCAGCATCAGCCTGGCCGCCAAGTTCAGTCAGCCGCTGGCATATGGCTTCTCTGCCTACGCCAAACCTGGCCTCGCCTATACCCGCACCGAAGTCGAAGTGATTGGCAACGGCAGCATACCTGCGCTGGGAGTCAACGAGCAGGGTCGCATCGACGAAGCGAAAGGCCGGGTTCATCCCAATCTGGAAGTCGGTTTCGACTATGCCTTCAACAGCAGCATCTCTGCCGGTATCGGCTATGAGCGTCAATTCAGCGCCCTGACACTGGGTGACGATCACCACTCAATGGATACGTTCAAGCTGGGTCTTCGTTACCACTTCTAAGTTATCTTGTTCCTCAGGGGGAGATCTCCCCCTGCTTTTCCCGCCAATGGATCTTCTCTCCCGGTTTCCATCCGCCAGAATATAAGTTACATCCGCCATTCAGGTTATTTGACGATCTATATCCGAATCCGGCAATAGCTGTGTTACCTGATCCGAACAGATATTCTCCCTGCTTATTCCCCCCATGCTTCACCCATGTTTTGGCATCCCATTGGGGCGGGTCAATATAGCTCAGTTGCTGTGCCAAATGGTGCCAGGCAATGCTTATTCCGCTATTTTTCGATCAGGTCTGTGCACCGCTTATTCTATCGACTCAGTGCCGCCTCTCCGTGCGGATCCGGCTTTAAATGCGGGATGGTGCAGATTGCGATAATGGCTGGGAGCCAGACCCTGCTGGCGCTTGAAGGCGGTGGAAAAGTGATACTCGTTCTTGAAGCCGCACAACTGGGCCACCTGTTTCACCGAGTCGCCGCCGCTGGCCAGCAAGAGGGCGGCTCGTTGCAAGCGCAGCCGTTGCAGCAAGGCCATGGGGGCCAATGCAAAGTGCTGCTGACAGAGACGATAGAGCTGGCGCTCGGAGAGGTGCAGGGCGTCTGCCATCCGCCCTATGTCCCAGCACTCGGCCAGGGATTCTTTGAGCATCAACTCGAGACGCAGGGCCTGCCGCTCGCCGCGGCTCTGCCCTTCTCCCTTTTGCAGCAGGCGGCGCAGATAAAAACCGAGCTGTTCTACCAGGAGCGCACTGAGCAGCGGGTCCTGATGGCGCTCCTGCTCCGCATAGAGGTTCTCAATGGTACGAAGCAGTGCCCCCTGCTGGGAGGTGCAGCCCAGACGAGGGCGGCTGGCGAAGGCATCCCAGGGGGAGTCCTTGTGCAGCAGCAGCCACACCAGATCCCAGTCACCCTTCGCCGCCGGTTGTGGCTGCTCCGGCGCTGGCCACTGCGTCTGTGCTAGCCGCGTCTCCGGTAACCGCATCTCTGGCAACTGCGTCTCTGGTAACCGATAGCAGAGCGGCTGGCCCGCCGGGATCAGGGCCCACTCCCCGACTTGCAGCCGCTCGAAGCTATCGCCAATCAACACCTCCCCCTCCCCCCCCAGGGTGAGCAGAAAACAGTGCACGTCCTCAAAGCAACGCTCGATCCTATAGTGGGTGCGCAGGCGAGAATAGCCCACCAGCCACACCTGCTCCTGTGCAAGGGCGGGCAACAGACTGTCACAGCAGATCTGCTCGCGGCAGTCGGGGGAGACGTCAATGACTTCAGGATTGGCAGTTTCAGACATCATCAGGACGGGCTCAGCCATGTCGAACATTCAAGGCCCAGCATAGCATGGAGGACATCAAGTCACAGGAGACAGGCCATGCACATACATCACGTCGCCATCTGGGCACAGGATCTGGAGGCACTCAAGACATTCTACTGCACCTTGTTTGGCGGTCAGGCGAATGAGCGATACCACAATCCGGTCAAACAGTTTGCGTCCTACTTCGTGCGCTTCGAGGGGGGCGCCAGTCTGGAGCTGATGCACAGCCCCATCCTCTTTCCGGCAGATCTCAGCCTGCCGCACCCGCTGCAGGGGCTGGCACATATTGCCTTCTCTCTCGGCAGTGTGGAGGAGGTGGACAAGATGACAGCACGCCTCAAGCTGCTCAAGGGCGCCGAGGTCAAACACCTGGACGGCCCCCGCTGGACCGGTGACGGCTATTACGAAAGCACCTTCCTCGATCCCGAAGGAAACCGGCTGGAATTGACCATCTAGCCCCTGTATTGGCACCTCACCCAGATCCTCTCCGTAGGTTCGATTAGCAAAGCGTAATCGGACGGCGGTAACGACATTGCCCCCTTCTCCCGCTTGTATCAAAAGGAGGAGAAGGGCTGAGGATGAAGGGCCGCGATATCATTGCCGTAATGGGCGGACATCAAATCGCTGTGCAATACGCTTCGCTTATTGACCCCCACCACAGGAGGTATCCAATTCAAGCCGATAAAAGTCCGTCTCTGCGTGTTTTGGATTGTGACGAAAGAACTGCCAGCCAAACCGCCGGTAATGGTTCAGCGCCCGCAAATTGGTTCGACTCACGGAGAGAATGGCCCATTTACAGCCCGCCCCCAGCAACTGCTGGCGAATATAGGCCTGCAACTGCGCGGCCAGACCACTGCCGCGATAGTCGGGGCACAGATAAATCAGCTGCACATAGCCCGTCTCGGGTTCATCGGAAAAGCTGCGAAATTCCAGCTGGCCCACCAGTTGTTCACCCGCCCAGACATGAATGTAATGCCATTGCGCTTGCCCCAGCCTTTCGCGGATCCGCTCCCGATAGCCGTCGATAAAGTCGGCAAAGCCATCAAAGGTATGAAAGCTGCAAAAATAGGCATCCCTGCGTGCCTGCACACAGAGCTCGTAATCGCGCTCCAGATCGATGGTGTTAAATTCAAGTCTCAAGCAATGACATCCTGTCGTGTGTAAGTAGGGTGTAATAAGCGAAGCGCATTACACCTTTTGGCAGATAAATAGCAGCGGTGCAATTCACTTCGTTCATTGCACCCTACCTGCTTGAGGTCATGTACATGATGTGTAGCAGTACGAAACTTAAACTTTTTTCGTCATGAGTATCGTCTCATAACCTTCAAAAACACCAGAAATAGCTAAAAACTCTCCAGCCCTTACAAAGCCTGCATTTTCATAAGCCCGTAACGCTTTTTTATTGTCTCGCTCCGGATCGATGATAAACGTATCTGCGGTAGCATCTATTGTTGAACGGAAAAACATAATGAACTCGTTGATTGCTATAGCTGCAAGCCCTTTTCCAAGGAAAACTTCCTCACCGATCATAAAATCCAGGCTGACAGTACTTCCTGTTTTTGATAGGTACGATTTCCAGAGATCCGGAACTTCATCATCTTCCGATATTTTATTTGACATCATGAGGCAAAATGGCTCACCACTTTTACACCCAATCCAATAATAAAATATTCCATCAAAATAGGGGCTTGTTATTTTTCGGCCTTTCATAAAGATATCAAGATCTTCTCGATAGGCATCACTGTTGTCCCAAAACTCTTGGACGTAAGGTTTATTTAGCCAACTCAAGACCTGCTCTTTATGCTGCAAAGTCGCTTTTTCAAAAGTAATACTCATATTAATCGCCAGCATTGTTAATCAGATTTAATAATATCACTTTAACCTGAACCTCAGATTAATGCCAGTAGGTAGGGTGTAATAAGCGAAGCGCATTACACCTTTTGCCAGATAAATAGCAGCGGTGCAATTCACTTCGTTCATTGCGCCTACCCGATTGTACGCGTTGGCAATGACGTGTGAATTCGGGATATAACCACGGAGCCAAATATCCCTTCTCCCGTTTATTAAAAAGGAGGAGAAGGGCTGTGGATAAGGGAAGGAAAAAAGAGATTTCGCGGTAAATGTTGGGCTTCACTACGCTCAGCCACAACCTACACATTCGGTAGGTTGGTGCTGAGCCTGCGAAGCCCAACATACGAGATCGGGACTAGGGCGGATCGAAAACTAAACGGTAAGCGCTGGCATTGAAATGTGGCGTCTTGTGCCCTTTGGCAGATATGAACCGTAAGGGAAATATACATTTAATACTTCATCCTGCTTGTATTCTATCAGGCTAATTCTAACTGTTCTTTGTGGAAGCGTTTCTCTCTGAAAATCTGAAACCAACCCCAATACTTTTAGTAGTGTTAATGCAGGAAATATATCCTTATAGTTAACACCTATTTTTGAAGTTATTTTTGACAAGGATACTTCTGAATGCTCATCATCATTCCCTCTGATAGCCAGTAAATAGACCACTAGTTTAAGGGCATGCAATTCAACAGGATGGCGGTTCGATATCATTTTAAAAAAATTAATATCCCCACACTTATCAACAACATCTTTAATAGGAAACTTGCACCACCCAGGATTATTATAATTAGGTATACTATACACCCTAACTCTTTTGCCAGTGGCTTCAATTACATTATTAGCTATAAGCCATTTTAACGCCCCACTAATTACAGTACGACTTAAGTTAGCGACAGATGACATCTCATCATAAGTTATAACACAGCTATTTTTTGGATTGTCACTTGGCGCCAAACGAATGCATATTAATATATATATTTTTATGATGGCAATATTTACTGCAACATTTTTATTAGCATTTAAATCTTTCAACTTTCCACTGGAGATCCATTTTGATGGCATTTTAGCCCATGATAACTGCATTATACTCTCCCCAGTAATAAAGCAACCGCGAGGAAAAAAACAGAAAGACATAATACAAAAAATGACAATGAAGCAGCATTTTTTGACACAAAATCCAGTAACTCAATAACCTTATCCAAAAGATCCATTTAGTACCTACCTATACGCACTGTGGCTCATGTGCAGGCATTATGTAATGCAAGCAGGGGCTTTCCAATAAGGAAGTACTAGTCTCTTCTAGAGATAAGCAATGCGTAATGCACTGATATTAAACATAAAATCACCCTTCATTAGTACATAGGAATACTTCATTAGTACATAGTGAACCCCAGTTACTTACCCCCTGACCGATTAATGATGCTTCGTTAAAGGGCAGCAAATCCCTTTACCGCCGTCCGATCACTCACTCCCGCAACCTCTCCGCCAATCCGGAATAACGCTCGGTCTTTTTCCGCACCGCTTGTGCCAGCAGGGCGCGATCGCCGTAGAGATCGAGGCGCGCCTTGGCGCGGGTGATGCCGGTATAGACCAGCTCACGGGTCAGCAGCGGGCTGGGGCTGTCGGGCAGCACCAGCACTGTATGGGCAAACTCCGAACCCTGGGATTTGTGGATGGTCATGGCGTAGACAGTCTCGTGGGGCGGCAGACGGCTGGGCAACAGGGCGCGCAGGGTGCCGTCCGGCTGCTCAAACCATACCTTTAACCGCCCGCTTTCATCCGGCAGGCAGAGCCCCATATCGCCGTTGTAGAGGCCGACCCCGTGGTCGTTGCGCACCACCATTACCGGGCGACCGGCATACCAGTCGCCATCGCGGGCAATCAGTCCGGCCCGTGACAGGGCCAGTTCAAGCCGTTCGTTAAGCCCCAACACCCCGAAGGGGCCGTCGCGCAGGGCGCAGAGGATCTGGAAGCCGTTGAAAGCCTTGAACACGGCGGCGGGCTCTTCCCCCGCGCGGGCCGCCTTCAGATAGCTGCCGTAACCGGCCACCCCCTGGGCAATCAGGGCGTCGTAGGCTTCACCCGCCCAGGGGTGCAGGCTGATATCGGCAAATCCCATGCCCCAGACCGATTCCACCGCCGCCGCATCGCCGCCGTTGCAGGCGCGCGCCAGCTGGCCAATGCCAGAGTGCTGATCAAAGCGCCAGCTCTTGGCCAGCAGGCAGAGGCTGTCGCGCACCGGTGCCCCCGCGGGCGTGCCCTGCAAGCGGTAGCCGGTCTGGCGGGAAAGCCAATCCGCCTGCGCCGGGCTGATGCCCTGTTCGATAAAGCTGCAAATATCGCCGAGCACGGCCCCCGCCTCCACCGAGGCGAGCTGATCCTTGTCGCCGAGCAGGATCAGGCGGGCGTGGCTTGGCAACGCATCGAGCAGGCGCGCCATCATGGGCAGGTCGACCATGGAGGCCTCATCCACCACCAGCAAGTCGAGGTGCAACGGGTTGCCCGCGTGGTGGCGGAACTGGCTGCGCCCCGGGATCACCCCGAGCAGCCGGTGCAAGGTGCCCGCTTCGGTGGGAATGGCTTCGACCCATTCGGGGGGCAGATCGAGGGCCTGCAAGGCAGAGCCGATACTCTCGGTCAGGCGTGCCGCCGCCTTGCCGGTGGGGGCCACCAGCCGGATCGCCGGCGCCTTGCCTGCTTGCAGGCCGGTCTCCACCAGAATGGCGAGCAGTTTGGCCACAGTAGTGGTCTTGCCGGTGCCGGGGCCGCCGGAGATGACCGCAAAGGGGCGCGCCGCCGCGGTGGCCGCCGCCAGCTTCTGGCCGTTGCAGCAGAGCGACTCGGGCACCAGCGCATCCAGCTTGCCAAGATCGCTCGCCGCCTGGGCGCTAGCCAGCAGTGCCTCAATGGCGGGCCAATCCACTTCATGGGGGAATACCAGATCGAGATACTTCTCGATAAAGTGGCGGGCCGAGAAGTCGGGGGCGAGGCGGGCTTTCAGCAGCGCCCCGAACACCAGCCCGTAGTCGCGGGCAAACAGCCGCGACAGGGCCGGAGCTATCTCGGGCCATTCGGCGCGTTCACTCAAGGCTCGAAGGTGGTGGGCCACCCCCAGCTCAAAATCGTGGTAGCGGGTGAGGTAGAGCCGCCCGTGCCAGAGCCGCAGCGGCCAACGCGGGGCGACCCCGTCATCTTGCTCGGTGCCAACCAAGGGACTCTCCGCAAACAGGGCGGGCCAGCGGGCAGGATCCGCCAGATCCAGTAGCAGATCCCGGCTCTGCTGGGGATCCAGCCCGAACGGCCGCAAGGATCCTGTTGCCAGCATCGCCAGCGGCAAACAGACATGGCCGCGCCCCAGCTCGAAGCAGGCGAGCGCAGCCCCCAGCACCAGCTCGGGGCTGCCGCCCAGGTCGGCCACCAGCTTGGCAAATTGCAGATCCAGCTGGCGGATGCAGCCAGCCAGCGCCAGTGTTTTCAACCGTTCAACCATCATTGCGCTGGTCGCCGTGCTGATCATGGTGTCGCTCATACCTCTACCTCGTTCAATGCTTGGGATCCCGCTGCTGGCAGCTCACTGCCTGCGCTAAACAACCGATCCAGCCCCAGCACCAGTTCACGGCTCGGCCGGGTATGGAAAATGCCCCCCTGCGGCATGCCGCGCAGGAACAGATAGAAGACCCCGCCAAAGTGCTGCTCGAAGTCGTAGCCCGACAGGCGCAGGGTGAGCAGCCGGTGCAGCGCCAGCGAGTAGAGCTGGTATTGCAGGTCGTAGCGATGCTCGGCCATCGCCCGCTCCAGCGCCGGTCGGCTGTAATCGGCCGGGCTCATGCCGAGGTGGTTTGATTTGTAGTCGAGCAGATACCAGCGCCCCTGCCACTCGAACACCAGATCGATAAAGCCCTTGAGCATCCCCTGCACTGTGGCAAAGCTGAGCGGCTTGTTGCCCCGCGACAGCGGGTCGTGCTGCTGGCAGAGCGCGGTCAGCGCCGGTGCCGTCACCCGCCCCATGGGCAGGAAGAACTCCAGCTCCACCTGTTTGCGCTCGGGCGCCAGATCCCGCAACCGTACCGGCTCGCCAAAGCCGGTATCCAGCGGGGTATCGAGCACCGCCTCCACATGCTGTTGCAGCACTTGGGCCCAGCTCTCGTCGAAGCCATCTTTCGCCAGCAGGACAGCGATATGGTGTGCCAGCGAGTCGCCACCGGCGCTCTGAAAATCGATGGTTTCGAACAGGCTGTGGAGCAGGGTGCCGGGGCGCGCCCCTTTCGGGAAGGTGAAGATGGAGGGCTCAGGCGCTACCACCTCCCCCGACTCAGCCAGCAAGGCAGCCGCGCTCGCCGACTCTGTGGCTACCTCGTCATCGAAACCGGGATTGGCCAGCACGCCCTTGCTGTGACCGTGGCCCTGCGCCGCGAGCCCCGAGTAGGAGCTGATCCACCAGTCCCGCTCAAGGGAGCCGGTAAAGTGGCGCACCTGCGGCTCGCCAAGCTGCTCCTGCTCCACTGGCAGCGGGGCGGGACGGGTGAGCGAGGGCTCACCGACAGCCACCCCGGGCAGCGCCTGCGACAGCTCGGTCAAAGCGGTCGCCAGGGTTTCGGCATCTCCCTCTTCGCCCTTTTGCAGCAGATAGCCGATGGCGGTGTGGTGCAGGTCTGTCTTCTCCGACTTGCCGTTACCGGCCCGCACCGGTGCCAGCCCCAGCCAGGTGGCGTAGACGCCCCGGGTCAGCGCCACGTAGAGCAGTCGCAAGTCTTCGGCGAGGCGCTCCTTGTCCGCTTCGGCAAGCGACGAGTCGGCGCCGGTCAGGTCGAGAATGGTGCGATTGCCCGCTTCATCCACCTCGTGATAGAGCGGGGTCTCGGCGGTTCTGTGGCTGCAGATAAAGGGCAGGAACACCAGCGGGTACTCCAGCCCCTTGGATTTGTGGATGGTGACTATCTGCACCAATTTGCGCTCGGATTCGAGCCGCAGTACCTGTTCCGCATCCTGGCCGCTCGGGCGGCTCACCGCCTCCCCCAGCCAGCGCAGCAGGGCATATTCCCCATCCAGCTCGCTGCTCACCTGTTGCAGCAGCTCAGCCAGATGAAGGAAGTTGGTCAGCCGCCGCTCCCCATAGGGGCTCGCCAGCAGGGAGGAAGCGAGATTGCGCCTGTGCAGCAGGGCCCGCAACATGGCCAGCACGCCGCGGCGGTGCCAGATCTTGCGGTACTCCATAAACTCCTGCACCGCGCTCTCCCACGCCCGTTCATCCGAGGCCAGCGCATCGAGCGCCTTGGCATCCAGATCGAACAGCCCGGTCGCCAGCGCAGCCCGCAGGCTCCTCTCCTCACTCGGGTTCTGGCAGGCGTGCAGAATGAGCAGTATCTCCCGCGCCTCCACCTGCTCCAGCACGCTCTCGCGGTTCGACAGATAGACGGAGGCGATGGCGAGCCTCGCCAGCTCCTGCTGCACCAGCTTGCCCTCGGCGCCGGTACGCACCAGCACGGCGATATCTCCGGCCTTCACCGCCTGATCGCCTATCTGTGCCTTGCCCTCACGGGCCAGGGTCAGCAGACGGTGGATCTCGGCGGCGGTGGCGCGGGCCATCTTGCTCTGGTAATCCCCCCGATTGAAGGTGGGCTGGCCGCTCAGCTGCCAGCAGTGGAGCACAGGGGCGGTGACACCATCGAGCAGCAGCGCCTTGCTCTTGCCCTGCGCCTCTACCGGCAGGAAGGGGATATCCGCCTCGTAGATAAAGGGATCCTTGGCCCGCTCAAACAGGCCGTTGACCGCCCCCACCAGCGCACTGCTGGAGCGCCAGTTGCGCCCCAGGGTGTAGTGGGCGCTCACATTTCGCCGCGCCTGAATGTAGGTAAAGATGTCGGCGCCGCGAAAGCCGTAGATGGCCTGCTTGGGGTCACCGATCATCAAGAGCGCAGTGTCTTGGTGGCCGCCACTCTCTTGTGAACCATAGAGACGATGGAAGATGCGGTACTGCTGGGGGTCGGTATCCTGAAATTCATCGATCATCGCCACCCGATAGGTGGCGCGGATCCGATCGCAGAGCCGCTCGCCAAGACTGGAGCCGAGCGCCCCGTCGAGATCCTTGAGCAGGTCATCGAACGAGAGCTGATGAGCCTGCCGCTTGCTCGCCTGCATCCGGCTGCGCACCACCCTGGCCGCCCGTTGCAGGATAAGGTCACGAATACCGGGGCGGCTCGCCAGCAGTTCGTCGATCTGGCTGAACAGCGGCAGGGTTGGTAACGCCTTCCCCTTGCTCAGCTTGGCCTCCAATGTTTCCTGGCCGAAGCGCTCGAGATCCTTGGGCAGGTTATAACCGCTGGTCGGATCCTGCGCCCAGTCCCCGATCTTGGCGAGCCAGCCTTCGTAGTTCTTGCCGGTATAGAGCTTGATTTGCCCCTCTGTCTGGCGGCGGATCTCGTCCCCTTGCGCCAGCCAGCCATTTTTCACCGCCTCGATACGGGCCATGGCCGCCTGATGACGAGCGGCAAGAGTCTCATCCCCCAGCGCAGGCAGTATCTCCAGCTCGCTGTTGTCGAGCCAGCTGCTCATCTCCCGCAGCAGGGCGGCGGGGCTCGGCCAGAGCGCACGCACCGAACTGGCCAGGGTTTTATCCACCGGATAGAACTCGGCGCGCCAGTAGTCACTCACCGCCTGCAGCCTGAGCTGGCTGTCGTCTGTGAGAAATTCAGTTTCAAAGAGGGCGCCCGACTCGAAGGCATTCTGCGTCAGCATCCGCTGGCAGAAGCCGTGGATGGTAAAGACAGCCGCCTCGTCCATCTGCCGTTCGGCGGCCAGCAGGCGACGGGCCGCCAGTTCGTGATCCTCCACCTCTTCAAGCAGCTGGGTCAGCAGCACATCCTTGCTCTCACCACGCAAAAACGCGAGGCGCGCCTCGTGGATGCGGGCGCGGATCCGCCCGCGCAGCTCGGCGGTGGCCGCCTCGGTAAAGGTCACCACCAGGATCTCGGTCACAGAGAGCGGCCGTTCGTGGGCGCTGGGCTGACCGGCATCCGCCCCCTCTTCGATAAGCGGGCCGTGACCCAACAGCAACCGCAGGTAGAGACCGGCTATGGTGTAGGTCTTGCCGGTACCGGCAGAGGCTTCGATCAGTCGTTCACCGTGGAGGGGAAAGCGCAGGGTATTGAGCGGGTTAGCCATTATTTCAGCTCCTCCAGGGTCTTGAGCAGCGGGGTCAGGTGCTCGCGGGCCAGCGCCTGCAACTGGCTCAGCACGGCTTCATCCAGTTCGGGGAAACAGCGGACAACGTAAACATCCTGCCCCTCACCAGTCACCATCCAGCCGCCGTTGAAACGGGTGAGGGCCGCCTTGTCGGCGGCATCCGGTTTGTCGGGCTCCTTCTCCATCGCCTTGAGCCAATCCCAGGCCGTATTGGGGAAAAACGGCAGCGGCCGCTTCATCCCCTGCGCCCAGAGCGCCACCAGCGCCGCCAACTTGGGCCTTGCCTCGTCGGCCGAGAGCTTGGGCAGCCGCAGACTCTGTTTGGCATCGAACAGCAGGGTGTCACCGGGAGCACAGCTCAGGCAGAGGCAGAGGTGCTGGATCCAGCCCAGCAGCAGATCCTTGCCGTTGAAGCTGCCGGGTTTGACCACCAGCAAGCGCCCCTTCTGGGTGTCGATCCACCCTTGCAGCTGGCCCTGGGCCAGGGAGATATCGATCTCCACCGCCTGTTTTTCACTGACCCAGGGGCGCAGGCGCTCCGCCAGCTTGCCCATCTCGGCGTCCAGATCCTCCAGCAGCAGGCTGCCGAACCATCCTTGCGGCAGCAGGCCGGTGAGCTGCAACCGCTCACGCCGCACCGCACTGTCACCCTGTGCCAGATGGGCATCGAGCAGCAGGGCCTTGAGCTGGTAGTGCTGCAAGCCGTCCAGCTCGAACGGCTCGCTGTCTTCGATATTGGCCTCGTTGAGTTCAAACCACACCTTGAGGCGGCGGTTGAGGAAATACTTGGCGGGCTGGCGATAGAAGCGCAGCAGCTCCGCCAGCTCCAGCCCCTGCTCTCTCCCCCATTCGGGCGGCAATGGCAGCTCGCCACTCTGGAAGTTGGCGGCACCACGCACCGGATTGAGGGCGGGCAGCCAGTCGGCGGCATAGGTAAAGAGGCGGGACTCTGCTTCCGGATAGAAGTAGCTGCGGCTGTAGGGGGTGAGCGGGTGCTCGACCACCAGGTGCTTGAGCAGCCGCTCGCCGGAGGTCTCGTCGTCGAGCGCATCATCCCCCGCCAGCACGAAGCCCTGGCGTACATAATCGATCAGCTCCGCCAGCAAGACGGACGGCACCTTGTCGCTGTTGTCCTGGGCGCTGAAGCCCTGATAGCTGATATAGAGCCCCTGCTGGGCGCTGAGCAGCGCCTCCAGGAACAGGTAGCGGTCATCATCGCGGCGCGAGCGATCCCCGCGCCGCGACGCCACCGCCATCAGATCGAACCCCATGGGGGCCAGGGTGCGCGGGTAGACGCCGTCGTTCATGCCGAGCAGGCAGACCTGCTTGAAGGGGATGGAGCGCATCGGCATCAGGGTACAGAAGTTGACCTGACCGGCGAGGAAGCGCTGGCTGGAGCGGGACTCCCCCAGTACCTTGCCGAGGTAATCTTGCAGCAGGTCGGCGGTGATGGGCTGATCGAAGCGGGCCTCGCCAAGCTGGGTCTGCCAGTCGGCCAGCTGGCTGCGGATCAGTTGCAGCAGGCGCTCTTCTTCCTCGTCGGCCAGATAGAAGCGATCCAGCAAATCAAGGAGGCAGGCTGACCACTCGGGCAGGCTCTGCTCACGCTGCAAACGGGGCAGAAACTCCGCCAGTGAGTCGACAAACCAGGCCAGCTTGCCAAGGGCCAGGCCCTGCTGACCTTCGATCTCGGCATAGGGCAATATGCTGGCCACAGCGCCCTGCTGCCCTGCACCATGATCGGCACAGAACGACATGCCCGCCACCGGCTCGCCGTCGCCCATGGCAAAGCCAAGCAGCATACGGCGCAGGCCGAACAACCAGCTGTTGCCGGACATGCGCGGCAGCTCAAAGCGCTCCGGGTAGGCATCATCCAGCCCCCAGCGGATGCCGGTCTCCTGCACCCAGACCCGCAGCTGGTTGAACTCGTCGTCATCCAGCTCGAAGCGGCGCAGCACGGCGGGCACCTCGAGAATGGCGAGCAGCTCGCCGGCGCCGAGGCGGGCGTTCGGCAGGTGCAACAGGGCGAGGAAGCTTTGCAGCAGCGGGCTCTCCTGACTCGCCGCCCGATCCGATACCGCGAACGGGATCTGCCCTCGGGCACCAAACACGGCCTGAATGTAGGGGCCATAGCTGTTCACATCCGGCATCATCACCACCACATCTTTCGGGGTGAGGGACGGGTCCCGCTCGAACAGTGCCAGCAGCCGGTCGTGCAGCACTTCGAGTTCCCGCATCGGGCCGTGGCAGGCGTGGATCTGCAGGGATCCATCCGTTGGATCGATCGGGCTCTTGTGGTGGCTGCTGTCGAGATCGAACTGGCCCTCGCCCCGCGAAGCCAGCTCCAGCACATCCTTCTGGATCGCGCGCAGCAGCCTGACATTGCCACTGGCGTCCAGCTCGTCGCTATCGACGAATGCCTCGATTTGTGGCACCTCCAGCTCCATCAGCTGGTGCAGGTAGTCGCGCCCCAGCTTGCCCATGGAGGCGAGCAGCGGGTTGGCGGGCCCCTGCAGGGTGTCGAGGTCCGTGCCCGGTTTGAGCTTGTTCTCCAGACGCGCCAGGGTTTTGCGATCGAGCAGATCCCCCCAGTAGTAGCGGCAGGGATTGGTGACGAACAGGTGCACCTCCACCTCCGGCCGGCTGCCAAGGGCCAGCAGGGCTTCCACATAGCGCGGTGGCAGCGCCGAGATGCCGAACACGAAGACCCGCTGGGGCAACTTGCCCGGCAGATCCCGGGTACGTTGCAGCTCGTGGATGAACTCCTCGTAGAGGTTGGCTCTGTGGTAGCCGCTGGGGCTCAATGCCAGGGTGCGGGCCACCAGCTCGCGCCACAGTTCCGGCTGCCAATCCTGACCACTCACTCCGGCCAGATCCTGGCTCCCTGTTCCGACCAGCCCTTCCCCCTCTTCCCAGCGAGCGATCCAGTCAGGCCGGTAAACCAGATACTGGTCGAACAGATCCGCCACCTTCTGGCAGAGCTGCCACAGTCGAACCTGTTCGGGATCCCCGGCAGGATCTTGCTCATCCCCACAGCCCAGATAGGCGGCGAGCGGTGCGAAGGCGGGACGATCAAGCAGGGCGGGCAAAATGGTCATCAGCTGCCAGCTCATGGCGCCCTTGTTGTAGGGGCTCTGGCGCGGCACATCCGCCAGCACTCGGGTGAACATCTCCCAGATAAAGCTGGCGGGAAGCGGAAATTCGATATTGGCGGCGATGCCGAATGCCTTGGCCAGTTCCAGCTTGAGCCACTGGGCCATGCCAGGACTCTGCACCAGGATCTGTTCCTGCTCGAAGGGGTGAGCGAGAGGTGCCTGCCGGATGTGGTTGACCAGCAGCTCCTTGAGCAGATCCAGCTGATTGGAGTGGTAAAGGGTAAACATGGACGACTCCCGCCAATTCAAACGAGGGGGTGAGCACGGAAAAAGATGAGCGATTCCCGTCACTTCACACGAAATGAGATTGTCAGGGATCGAGGGGGAAGATGCAAAAGGCGCTTGTTGCCCCTGATGACGCCGGCGGCAGAATATGCGGGCGGTCGCACATTTGTCCCGGGCACAAATATGCGGGCGGTCGCACATTTGTCCCGGGCACAAAAAAGCCGGTGCAGTTGCACCGGCTAAAAGGCGTTGGAAAACTTGAACCTTCAGGGTATTACCAGTTCTTGCCGAGGCGGGCATCCAGACTGAACGCCCCTGCACCGGCCGCCGCCAGGGCCAGGAAACCACCGGCCACCGAGACGTTCTTCATAAACATCAACATCTGCATCTGATCCGCAGGCTGATAGTGGAAAATAAAGGCGGCCATCAGGGTAAAACCGGCCAGCAATACGGCGATGCTGCGGGTAAACAGGCCCAAAACCACCGCCAGACCACCACCCAGCTCAAGCAAGATCACCAGCGGCAACATGAACCCGGGCACGCCCATGGCTTCCATATAACCCTGAGTACCGGCATAACCACCGATCTTGCTCCAGCCTGCCATCACAAACATCAGCGCCAGCAGTACACGACCCACCAGCAGTGCCATATCTTTCATCTTGTCCATTTCAAATTCCTCGTTTTACGTCAAATCACCGCTGACTGCTTCAGGGTAGGTCAAATAACAGGGCTTGGCTGGCACTCGTTGCCACCAGATCCCATTTGGGTTCATCACGACTGAGTACCCCGTCGCCGGGTCGGGCAGCCAGACCGTTGGCGGTCAGCTCCCCTGAAATCATCTGCAGGTAACCGTGTCGGCCAGCCAGCGCCCAGGTGAGACTCTCACCGGGTTCGAGCTGCAACTGCCATACGCGGGCCTGCTGGCGGATCCTGAAGGATCCTGCTTCGCCATCCGGTGATGCGACCAGCGTCAATCCCGGGTTGGCTTCAATCTTCTTCTGCTGATAACCGGGGGCCGTGCCGTGTTCGTTCGGCTCGATCCAGATTTGCAACAGGGAGAGCGGCTCCGTCTGCGAGGGGTTGTACTCGCTGTGCCGGATGCCGGACCCTGCGCTCATCAGCTGGAAATCCCCTGCCGGTATCTGCTCGGCGTGGCCGAGGCTGTCCTTGTGCTCTATGGTGCCGCTCAGCACGCAGGTCAGAATTTCCATGTTGGCGTGAGGATGAGTGGCGAAGCCGCCACCGGGTGACACCAGATCCTGGTTGATGACCCGCAGCACCGAGTGTCCCATCCAGTCCGGGTCATAGTAGTGCCCGAACGAAAAACTGTGGCGCGCATCCAGCCAGCCGAAGTTGGCCTTGCCACGCGCTTCTGCGGCTCTCAATTGCATCATGGTGTGCTCCTCACGTACCAAATAGGTCGATTAACGTTGGCGGCCGTCACCCAGACCGAACGGGATGCGGTAGTCACTGCTCTGATCACCCAGGCTGACGGTCAGGTTGCCCTGAGTGCGGCTTGGTATCTTCACCTGCTGAGCGCCCATCAGATTGGCGTGGACAGAGGCAACCAGATCACCGGACTCATCGCGCACTTCCAGCATGGGGTTGGCCTTGCCATCCATCGCAGCGGTTGCATGCCAGTTTACAAACAGCACGCCCGGTGCGGCATTGAGGTCGGCAGGAACAGAAGCCTGTGCAAAACCTGCAGTCATCAGGCCTGCAACGGCCAACATCTTGATTACGTTTTTCATGTTCATTTACTCTCTTGGTTTTTGTGTCATTGCCTGGGCCGGTTTGGCCAGAATCAATGCATCCGTGCAAGAGGTTATTCAAATAGTGTGTTGTTCTTTCACCGAAGTCAGACATCCTGATTTACGATGTCACAGCCCGGAACTACCTTTTATTTGGCCGCTCGGCCTTCCTGCCTAAGCGTTGATTGAATATTAAAGTGACTTGGCCTAAGTTGTTAGCGAGATAAACTGGCAAACATGTTCAAAAAAATTGAAGGTATGAAATGGCCAAGGAATCGAACAAGGAACGGGCGCTGACCCTGGAGGCGATCCGGGTGCTGGACGCCATCGATCGCCGCGGCAGCTTTGCGGCGGCCGCCGACGAGCTGGGCAAGGTCCCCTCGGCGCTGAGCTACACGGTACAGAAGCTGGAAGACGAGCTGGACGCCATGCTGTTTGATCGCAGCGGCCACAGAACCAAGTTCACCCCGGCCGGCCGCATGCTGCTGGAGCGGGGCCGGGTACTGCTGGAGGCGGCCGAACATCTGGTGGGCGAAACCCGGGCGCTGGCCCGGGGCTGGGAAACCGACATCACCATAGCCGTTGATGCCCTGGTGCCGGTGCAGGCGCTCTATCCCCTGGTTGAAAGACTGGCCGAGTTGACGGATACCCGATTGAGGTTTCGCGCCGAAGTGCTGGCGGGCAGCTGGGAGTGTCTGGAAGATGGCCGCGCAGACCTGCTTATCTCCTCTCTCAACCCTGACATCATGATGACCGGCATCAAGCATCAGGCGCTGCAGGAAGAGGTGATGCTCTATGTCGCCCACCCGGATCACCCGTTGCACCGGGAGCCCGAGCCCCTGGCGGACGAGACACTGCGCCGCTACCGCGCCATAGCGGTAGCCGACTCTGCACTGCGCAAACCCGTGCTCACCTATCGCCTGCTCGACAAACAGCCACGCCTCACCGTCAGCACAATGACAGAGAAGCGTGATGCCCTGCTGGCGGGGATCGGCGTCGGCACCATGCCACTGAGCTGGATAGAAGAGGATATCAAGGCCGGTCGGCTCAAGGTGATCAGCCCCGAATATCGTCACCAGATCCAGGTCGTGCTGGCCTGGCGGCGCGATACCATGGGCAAGGCCAAGAGCTGGCTGGTGCGGGAGATCCCCAAACTGTTTCCCTGCAAGGGAGAGTAAGACAGGGAACACTCAGCATGACAAACGGAGGCGGCGCTCGCCTCTGCTTGACGGCGGGCTCAAATTCGGGGAAAAGAAAAAAAGCGGACCTCTTGCGAGTTCCGCTCAATGCCAGGAAAGAATAAAAACCTTGCGGTTTAAAAAACCCTTAAATTGGAAGCAAACAATCGTTTTCTCAACCAGGAAGGTCTTGAATCCGATTCGTTTTGAATTATGCGCGATGTTTTATGCATCACCAGTAAAATTTTGAACGGTTGAAGGATATGCACCGCTGAGTATCACTATCTGCAACCTTCATCGCTAACTGGTCTGGCCATTTCAATCGTTTTCAACGGGTTTATTTCCTCTGGTTTTTTTAAGTGTCAATATCTGAGCCCATAACCAGAAAAGAACTCAGTTTCTGACACAACATAAAGATGCAGATAAAGGAATAGTTGCATGACCTATAGCCAGACCCTGGCCAACCACATTCTCGACACCCTGAAGAAGACCCTGACCGACAAGGGGATCCGCTATCAGACCCTGGCAGAAGCCATGGGCGTCTCCATCGCCACCGTCAAACGCATGATGAACAAGCCCTCCCTGCCGTTCGATACCCTGCTGGAGATCTGCCACCTGGTGGGACTCTCGTTCGAGGAGCTGCTGGATCGCACTCAGGATGCCCAGAGCCGCCGGGCCGTCTTCACCCAGGAGCAGGACGAGGCGTTTCACAAGGAGCCGGGGCTTTATGCCTTTCTCGCCAACATCTTCTGGCGCGACAAGACCCTGATCGATCTCAAGCGGGAGTACAGCCTGACCGATGCCTCCTGCTACCTCTACCTGCGCAAGCTGGAGAAGCTCGGCATCTTGCAGCTCGGCATCGACAACAGCTACCACTTCCTCATCAGCGAGCGCATCAGCTTCGAGCAACACAGTCGCTTCGCCCGCCAGCAGGCACGCCAGGCCATGTCGGTGCTGGGGGACTATCTGGTGGAGAACATGCACAAGTCCAACAATTACATGGCGCTGTGCCAGCTTCATCTGGACGAGAGCGAGGCCATGGCACTGATCGAGCGGATGAAGGAGTACTGGCATCAGGAACTCAAGCTCAACCGCCCCGCCATCGGCCAGCGGGAGGGCAGCAAGACCTACACAATGTCGCTGCAGCTGGCGGACTGCGGCTATCAGAGCTTCGACGATCTGATCCCAAATATCGACAACTGATCCCGGCGGATCCTGCGGGATCCGTCTGATTTGGTCAGCTCGATAGCGGCAATTCGGACCGTCTTGCTGCCATCGGATGCAGCGCCCGCGTATCCAGACAGATACGTATGGCATCCGGCCGCCAGTGTTCAATATCGCAATCCACCAGCCCCCCTCTCTCGTCATAGTTGACCCGTACCAGCCGCAGCACAGGGCTCCCTTCCGCCAGATTGAGGGAGCGGGCTATGGCGCCCCGTGCCGCCGAGGGGGTGATCTCGAGGCTTGCCCCGCCCTGGCCTATGCCATAGCGCTGCTGATAAAGCTCGGTGAGGGAGCTGGCCAGCGGCGCGCTGGCGATATCGGGAAAACGGCTGGCCAGCAGATGGTGGCTGACATGGAGCACGGGACGATCGTCGATCAGGCGCAAGCGGCGGATCTCGTAAAGCGGCGTGAAGGGATCCAGCCCCATCCAGTGACACAACTCGCTGCTGGCCAGGGCGCTGCCGTGGGCCAGTACCCGGGTCTCGGCGATACGCTGCTGCTCGCCGATCCACTGGTGGAAATGGGTATGGATAGCGGGATCATAGGTGAGTCTGGGCGGTGCCACGAACCAGCCGCGCCGCTCGGCCCGGTAGATAAGGCCATCCGCCTCCAGGCTCGACAGTGCCTCCTTGATGGTGATGCGGGTGGTGGCAAAGCGCTCGCTCAAGGCCCGTTCGGCGGGCAGCTGCTGCCCCGCCGCCAGCTGGCCGCTGCCGATATAGCGGCGCAGGGTCTGGCAAATCTGTTCACACTTGGAGGGGCTCCGGCCAGCGGCCATACCCTGCTCGCTCAATCGCAACTCAGTCACTGTCACATCCCCTGGTCATTCAGGTTTGTTCACCGCTGGAGTAGACCAGCGTCTATTGGCCCTGAGTTGTAACCCGTCTGGATGACAGTGCCATGACAGCCCAATTGTCATCAAACTGCCATCAAAACGCCCCGCCACCGTCATATTCCCCCTCTAGCATCCCTCTCGAACCTTAACTGACCTAGTCCAGAGGGATGGGATGATGAAAAGCGTGATCGCAAGTGCACTGGCCCTGGTGGCCATCAGCCAACCACTGTTTGCCGCCGAAAATATCGCGGATCTTGAGAAGGCCGCCCGCGGCGAAGGCCAGCTGCACAGCATCGGCATGCCCGACAGCTGGGCCAACTGGAAGGACACCTGGCAGCAACTGGGCAATATCTACGGCATCAAGCATCAGGATACCGACATGAGCTCGGCCCAGGAGATCGCCAAGTTTGCCGCCGAGAAGGCCAACGCCACCGCCGACATCGGTGACGTGGGCGGCGCCTTCGGTCCGGTCGCGGTCAAGCAGGGAGTTACCCAGCCTTACAAACCCTCCACCTGGGCAGACATTCCAAACTGGGCCAAGGATGCGGACGGTCACTGGATGCTGGCCTATACCGGCACCATCGCCTTCCTCATCAACAAGGATCTGGTCAAGGCCGCCCCCACCAGCTGGCAATCCCTGCTCGGCGGTGACTACAAGGTGACCCTGGGTGATGTGGGCGTCGCTTCCCAGGCCAACAACGGCGTGCTGGCGGCTGCCTATGCCACCGGCGGCAGCGAGAAAAACCTGAAACCCGCGCTCGAGCTGTTCGGCCAGCTGGCCAAACAGGGGCGCCTCTCCCTGAACGACCCTTCCATCGCCAATATCGAGAAGGGTGAAGTGGAAGTGGGCGTGCTGTGGGACTTCAACGCGCTCAACTACCGCGACAAGATAGACCCCAAGAAGTTTGATGTGGTTATCCCGAGCGACGGCTCCGTCATCGCCGGCTACACCACCATCATCAACAAGTGGGCCAAGAACCCCAACGCCGCCAAGCTGGCGCGGGAATACATCCTCTCGGACGCAGGTCAAATCAACCTGGCCCGCGGCTACGCCCGTCCCATCCGCAGCAATGTGGTATTGCCGGATGACGTGAAAGCCAAGCTGTTGCCTGCCGAGCAGTATGCCAATGCCAAACCGGTGCAGGATCATGCCGCCTGGGAACAGAGCTCCAAGGCCCTGCCGCGCCAGTGGCAGGAAACCGTCATGATCAACATGCAGTAAGGGTATCCAGTGCAACACAAGGTGATAGTGGTACTTGTGGATGGCCTGTCTGCCGAGGTAGCCCACACAATGGGCTACCTCACAGGCATAGTCGAGGCACAGCGCGGCTTATATACGACCCTGAGCTGTGCCCTGCCCTCCCTCTCCCGGCCGCTCTACGAGTGCATCCTGACCGGCGTACCGCCAGTGGCCAGCGGCATCACCCACAACGGTGTCAGTCGCTTGAGCCAGCATGAATCCATCTTCCATCTCGCCCGAGCCGGCGGCAAACGCACGGCAGCCGCGGCCTATTACTGGGTGAGCGAGCTCTATAACTGCACTCCCTGGCTCGCGTTGCGGGATCGCTATACCCATGACGCACAGCTGCCGATCCAGCACGGCTGCTTCTACTGGGATGACAGCTACCCCGACAGCCATCTGCTGATGGATGGCGAGTGGCTCAGAACCCAACATGATCCCGATTTTCTGCTGATCCACCCCATGGGAGTGGACGATGCGGGCCACAAGTTTGGCCTGGATTCGCGCCAGTACCGCAACCAGGCACGCCGCATGGACAGTCTGCTGGCCGATCTGCTGCCCCAGTGGCTGGGGGAAGGCTACCAGGTACTGGTGACCTCGGATCACGGCATGAACAACGACTTGAGCCACGGCGGCACCTTGCCTGAGGAGCGCACTGTGCCGCTCTGGCTGTTTGGCGATGCCTTTGTGGCCCAGTGGCCTGCCGGACCGGCCTTGCAACAAACCCAGCTCTGCGGCCTGATGGCCGACTTGCTTGGCGTTGCCCATGACAAGCCTAGCGGCCTGCCGCTGCTCAAGGCTGCCTGCCTGCGCGAGGTGCACTGATGATCTCTGCTGCCACCCGGATCCTGCCGAATCAAGCCGTGATCCCGCGTCAAGCCCGTCGCCACTGGCTGCCTGCGCTGGTACTGCTGCCGTTTTTCCTCTTGATGATACTGTTCCAGCTCGCCCCCATGGTGTGGGTGCTGGTGGGCAGCTTTCAAACTCCGGATGGCTGGGGCCTGGATCATTACCGGGAGATCCTGAGCTCCCCCTTCTACCTGCAATCCTTCACCAACTCATTGCGCATCGCCGGTATCGCCAGTCTGGCGGGGCTTGCCATCGGCACCCTGGGGGCAGCGGCGCTGCGCCAGAGCGGTGAGCGGGTCAAGCGAGCCCTGCTGGCGTTTATCACCATGACCAGCAACTTCAGCGGTGTGCCGCTGGCATTCGCCTTCATCATCATTCTCGGCATCAACGGCGCCATCACACTGCTGCTCAAATCCTGGGGCTGGATCGACGGTTTCAACCTCTACTCAGGGGCTGGTCTCATCCTCATCTACACCTATTTCCAGATCCCCCTCGCCCTGCTGCTGCTCTACCCGGCGTTCGATGCACTGCAGGATGACTGGCCCCAGGCCGCCGCCCTGCTGGGGGCCAGCAAGAGGCAGTATGTGTGGCACGTGGCGCTGCCGGTGCTGACGCCGGCACTGCTCGGTACTCTCATCATACTGTTTGCCAATGCGGTAGGAGCCTATGCCTCGGCCTATGCCCTCACCACGGGTAACTTCAACCTGGTGACCATACGGGTGGCCAGTCTGGTCTCTGGCGACATCTTCCTCGAACCCAATCTGGCGGCGGCGCTGGCGGTGATCCTGATGGTGCTGCTGGGGGTGGTGACGGCGGCAAATCAATGGCTGCTCAAGCGCAGCTACCATGCGAAGGGAAATTCCCATGAGTGAACTCCAACCAAGCTGGCCGCGCTGGGTGCTGAGCATCCTGGTGGCAACTCTGCTGCTGCCACTGCTGGCGACCCTGCTCTACTCCCTCTCCACCCGCTGGGGGGCGACTCTGATGCCGGACGGCTTCACGCTGGAGTGGTATCTGCAACTGTGGGGGGACCCGCGCTTCCTGGCTGCCTTCGGCCGCAGCCTGTTTGTCTGTTTCGCCACCCTGCTGCTGGGCACCCTGGTGCTGGTCCCCACCGTGCTGGTGGTGGCCTACTACTTCCCCAAGCTGGATCCCTGGATGAACCTGCTGATCCTGCTCCCCTTTGCGGTGCCGCCCGTGGTCTCCTCGGTGGGGTTGCTGCAGATCTACGCCGACGGCCCGCTGCCGATTATCGGCACGCCCTGGATCCTGGTAGGCACCTGGTTCACAGTGGTGCTCCCCTTCATGTATCGGGCCCTGGCAAACAGCTTGCAGGGAGTACCGCTCCGGGATCTGATGGATGCTGCCCACCTGCTGGGGGCAAGCAGCACACGCGCCTTCGCCCTGGTGGTGCTGCCAAATCTGCGCAAGGGGCTGCTGGCGGCGCTGTTTCTCTCCCTCTCCTTCCTGCTCGGTGAGTTCGTGTTTGCCAACATGCTGGTGGGCACCCGTTACGAAACCCTGCAGGTCTATCTCTACAACATGCGCGCCACCTCGGGCCACTTCACCAGCGCGCTGGTGATGAGCTATTTCCTGTTGACCCTGCTGCTCACCTGGGCGGCGAACAGATTCCATCGGTGATCCCATATGTTCCATCTAGAAGTAAGCCAACTGCACAAATCCTACGGCGAGACCAAGGTCTTCGAAGGGATCGAATTCGGTATCCGCAAGGGGGAGTTGGTGACCCTGCTCGGCCCCTCCGGCTGCGGCAAATCCACCCTGCTGCGGGCGCTGGCCGGGCTGACGCCGGTCGATGGCGGTCAGGTACGGGTGGCCGGTGAGGACATCACCTGGCAGGCGCCCCAGAAGCGTGGCATCGGCATGGTGTTCCAGAGCTATGCCCTGTTCCCCAACATGACGGTGTGGGACAACGTGGCCTTCGGCCTCAAAATGAAGCCCCAGCCGGGACGGGAGCTGGCCGCCAGCGTGCAGGAGGCCTTGAGCCTGGTGGAGCTGGATGGCTTCGAGCGCCGCTATCCGGGTGAGCTCTCCGGCGGCCAGCGCCAGCGGGTCGCCCTGGCCCGGGCCCTGGTGGTACGGCCGCGGATCCTGCTGTTGGATGAACCTCTCTCTGCGCTGGATGCCCGCATCCGCCGCAGCCTGCGATTGCAGATCCGCGAGATCCAGCAGCGGCTCGAGCTCACCACCATCTTCGTCACCCACGATCAGGAAGAGGCGCTGACCATGTCGGATCGGGTGTTCCTGATGAACAAGGGATCCATCGTCCAGAGCGGCACGCCGGAAGAGATCTACACCCGTCCCGCCAGCGAGTTCGTGGCGAGCTTTATCGGCCACTACAACCTGCTGGCCCCCGAGCAGGCCAAGTCACTGTTCGGCCCCCGTTTTCGCGGCACCCTGGCGCTGCGACCCGAGTCCATCACCCTGCTGCCAGCGGGGGCGCAGAGCCTCGATCCCTGCCTGCCCGGCGTCATTCGCCAGCAGCAGTTGCTCGGCAACATCATTCGCTATCAGGTGGAGTGCGAAGCGGGGCTCTTGACGGTGGATACCCTCAATCGCTCGGCCCGCGACCTGTTGCCGGTGGGCACGGCCGTGACCCTGGCGGTGGCCCGGGATCAGCTGTGTGAGGTAGCATAAGCGATGGATTACGCCCCATTTATATCGGCGAGCGGCCAACATGCCGCCCGTCAATCATCACAGTTATGGATAGCTAGGAGCAGGCATGGCGCTGGCACTGTTTGATTTGGACGAGACCCTGATTGCCGGGGATTCCGCCAGCCTCTGGCTGGAATACATGGTGGCTCAGGAGCTGGCCCCGGCGGGCATGATCGCCGAGGAGCAGGCCATGATGTACCTCTACCATCAGGGCAAAATGGATATGCAGGAGTACATGGCGTTCACCCTGCAACCCTTGGTGGGCAAATCACGCCAGTGGCTCGGCCAGCAGTGCCACCACTTCGCCGAGCAGGTGTTGCGGGAGCGGATCTACCCCCAAGGGTTGGCACGCATCGAGTGGCATCGTCAGCGTGGCGACACGCTAGTGCTGATCTCGGCCTCCGGCGAGCATCTGGTGGCACCCATGGCGCAGATGCTGGGGATGGATCACTGCGTCGCCATACTGCTGGATGAAGAGGAGGGTCGGCTGACCGGCCAGACCCGCGGCACCCTGAGTTTTCAGGAGGGCAAGGTAGTACGCATCAACCAGCTGTTTGCCACAGACGCAGCCCCCTGGCAGGAGAGCTTTGGTTACAGCGATTCCCACAACGATCTGCCGCTGCTGAAGGCCGTGGCCCACCCCCATGCGGTCAATCCGGCCCCCGGCCTGCGGCAAGTCGCCGCCGAACACGATTGGCCCACCCTCGACTGGCAACTGGCCTGCTAAATCATTGGCAGCTGGCCAGCTGAATGAAGAAGAGGCCCTCAGGCCTCTTCGTTGCTCAACACGCTGTCGTTGGGCGGGCTCCCCTTCTCGGCGACCGTTTCGTGCAGGCTGCCCAGATAGATGCGGTTCTTGCCATCGCGCTTGGCGTGATAGACCTCGGCGTCAGCCACCGCCAGCAGGGTCTTGCCATGCGCTATCTCGCCACTGGCCACCAGCCCGCCACTGAAGGTGATCTTGAGGCCGGGTTCACGCCAATCCAGTGACTCCACCCCCTTGCGAAACTGTTCCAGCAGCATCTGACAGAAGTGGATGTCCGGATTCGCCATCAGCACCACCAGCTCTTCCCCGCCGTAACGGCAGACCCAACCGTGATCCCCCAGCAGTTGCATACCCAGCTGTGATACTCGCTTGAGCACTACATCTCCGGTCTGGTGGCCATAGGTGTCGTTGACCAGCTTGAAGTTATCGAGATCGAGCATGGCCAGACAGAAGGGCTGGCGCTCAATCAGCAGGCGATTCAAACGCTCGTCGAAGAAACGACGGTTGTAGAGACCGGTCAGCTTGTCCAGATTGGCCTGCTGGCGAGCCTCGTGATAATCCTTGCCCGCCTCGGCCAGCTCGGCATAGACATGCTTGAGCTCCTGCATTCCCCCCTGGGGCACATCGTCGGGTTGGGTCCGGCTGGCCCGGATCATGGAGGAAATCTCATTGAGCATGCGGCGAAAATAGCGGGACCACACCAGCGCCAGCATCACATAGAGCACGCAGGCCAGCGCCACCATCAGCAATACGTTGAGAGAGACGCTGTCGACCGTTTCCTGAACACTGGCCGCGGGTTGCACGCTGATGAGCACCCAGTTCCGCGCGGGCAACTTGCTGTAAGCCACAAACAGCTGTGCATCCTTGTCCAGAAAGATGCCGTCCTCCCGATTGAAACGGGAAAGCCATTGAGGATGGTCCATGGGCTTGAGCAACTGGTCGGGATCCGGGTGTACCAGCACCTTGCCGGACTGGTTGACGATCATCTGGTAACCATTGTCCGCCTGCCGGTTCAGCTGGGCCGAGAAAGGCGCCAGAATGGCATCGACCGCAAAGACCCCTCGCACCTTGCCACTCTGGTCAGTCAGGGCCCGCGCCAGCGCTATGACCAGATTGCCATTGGTGTAGTCGTAGTAGGGCTCGGTCCAGACCATTTCGCCCACATGCTGGCTGGCCAGCTGATACCAGGGTCGAACCCTGGGATCGAACTGGGCATCTGCCTGCCATTCGGGGTAGATCAGCATCTGGCGCTCGGCCGTGCCGACATAGATGTAGATCAGATCAGCCATGACCCCCTTGTAAAGCTGCCAGGCCTTCAGGTAGGACTCTGTGTTGTGCAGGCGAGGGCCGCTGATGTCTTCGACCTTCACCTGGTCATAGATCAGCGTAAACTGTCGTTCCATCTCGTGGAGATAGGGCTCGATGAAGACGTGGCGCAGCTGGTGATTGGTGGCGAGCAGACGCTGCTGCAACTCGTTTTGCAGGCTGCGTTCCATGTGCAGATAGTAGATGCCGCCCAGCATCAAAACGGGAATGAACAGCAGCAGCAAACCCAGCCGCATTCTGGCAACCAGAGACCAGGTTTTCTTGGAGACGACTCGCTTGCCCAAACAGGACTCCTCTACCACCAGACATGATGTAATGTCAGAATATCAGCCCGACCGGATGGCGTCCAAAAGGAAGCTCACTATGTTATTAATCAGAAGGATCTGTCACGGATGCTGAACCCGGACCTGCTGATGGCGCTGCACTATTTCGCCGTGATCACCCTGACAGGGGCGATCACTTCCGAGTATTTCCTGTTCCGGCGCGGCATGTCCATCGAGCAGGTACGCAAGCTGTTGCTGGCCGACGGTCTGGCAGCGCTGGCCCTGCTACTCATCTTCATCACGGGTGTCTTGCAAGTGCTCGCTCACCCGGACCAACCCGCAATACTGCTCGCCAACCCCGGCTATCGCACCAAGCTGCTGCTGTTTTTCCTGATGGCCATCAGTTTCGGCTACCCCAGCCGCCTCTTCTATCGCTGGCGCCGCTCCCTGCGCCATGGCCGGGCCCCCATGGTCTCCATCCAGCAGCAGTTCTGGGTGATCTGGATCCTGCGCGGCAATCTGTTGCTGCTCGCCCTGATCCCTCTGCTGGCCAGCCTCGCCAATAGCTGATGTGATGCCCGTCTTCATTCAGCCGCGATAGCTGATGATACGGATCCTGCATAGCCATTCTCTCTTCGCATTGATCCGCCCTGGCGAGCCAAACTCGCGAGCCGCTAAAGACAAATCCCCCCGCACACGGTTATCTTGGTGGCTGGCGCCGTGAGGATGGGTGCCCGCCACTTTCTCAGGGATGAATCCGTATGCGTTCGAACATGATGTTATTGATGGCCGCCGCCATCTGGGGGCTGGGCTTCGTCGCCCAGCGCCTGGGGATGGATCACATGGGGCCTTACACCTTCAATGGCCTGCGCTTCCTGCTCGGCGCCGCCTCCCTGCTGCCACTGCTGTGGTGGCTCAAGTCTCGCCAGCCCGCGGGTCAGTCCGAAGATCGTCGCCTGCTGCTGACCGGGGGCCTGCTCGCCGGAGCCGTGCTGTTCAGTGCCGCCTCCCTGCAACAGGTGGGGCTGCTCTATACCACGGCTGCCAAAGCGGGTTTCATAACGGGTCTCTACATCATACTGGTGCCGGTGATCGGGCTGGCCCTGCGTCACAAGACAGGGACCAATACCTGGGTCGGCGCCCTCATCGCCATGGCGGGGCTCTATTACCTCAGCGTGACCGAAGATTTCACCATAGGCTATGGCGACCTGCTGCAAGTCGCGGGCGCCCTGTTCTGGGCCATTCACCTGCTGGTGCTGGATCACTACTCGAGCCGGGTCGCGCCGATCCGGTTGGCGGGTGTGCAGTTCCTGGTGTGCGGCCTGCTCAGCCTGGCCGTCGCCTTCACCATAGAGATGCCGACTGTCAGCGGTGCCGTGGCCGGGTGGCAGGCGCTGCTTTACGCCGGCCTGGTGTCGGTCGGGGTCGGCTACACATTGCAAGTGGTGGGTCAGCGCGGTGCCCATCCTGCCCACGCAGCCATCATCCTCAGTCTGGAAACGGTATTCGCCGCCATTGGCGGTGTGCTGCTGCTTGGCGAAATCCTCGATGAGCGGGCTATCGTCGGCTGTGCCCTGATGCTGGCAGGCATGCTCATCTCTCAGGTGCGCCTGCGCTGGTGGTGGAAATCGCGCAAGGATCGCCTGCCGAAGCAGGGCTAACTGCGCGGCGCGCGCGGCATTGCACAGAACGAAATCAAAGAGAGGAGCCATATCGGCTCCTCTCTTTGATTGCACTCGTTGTTGCACTCACAATGTTGCGTTTTGCTGTACCCGGCCCCGGCCCCCTCAGCGTTGAACGCTGGAGCAGAAGCTGACGTCGTCACGCAAGGGGTCATTGCTCACGCTGTGGTATAGCTCGAAACAGGGCCCGTCACCAAACGCCAACCCGGCGGCGACGATATCGCCGACATGCTCCTGCCAACGCGGCCCGTACTGACTGCGGTCCGTGATGAGATAGCGGGATTGGGCGTAGCGACCGGCGGGAATAAGCTGGATCTCGACCTCCCCTGCCCCGACCGTGCCTGCCGGCACGGTCACACCTATGTCGGTGCGGCACTGGGCCGGCGGCGTGACTTCCGGGTTGTCGTGGTAGATGAAAATCCACTCCCCCTGCGCCAGACCCCGCGCACTAGCCCACTGGTGCAGTTGACCACAGACAGGGTCATACCCTTCGCCATAGGGGCCGGTGACGCGAATATAGGCCAGGGTGCGGGCATCCATCTCGATGGTTTTCATGGTGTTGCTCCTTGCTGATGAGTGGTCTTCAGCATAAGGGAGCAGCCTGTCGCTGGCGTGTCCATCCTTGCTCAACAGGTGTCCATTCTTGCTCTTGTCCCGGCGAAACTCCCCCGGCGTGCAGCCGTAGTGACGCCGAAATGCCTTGGCAAACGCCTGGGAGCTGGCCAACCCCGTGCCCAGCGCTATGGTCGTGACACTGGCGTCCGTGTAACAGAGTTGCCAGGCAGCCCGCTGCATGCGCAGGCGCCGACACATCTCCCCGGCGCCTCGCCCGCCACTGCGGTGAACACGCGGTGGAAATGGTAGAGGGAGAGGCAGGCCCGATCCGCCAGCGCCTCGATGGAGAGATCCGGATCCTGCTCCAGCGCCCGCAGCACAGGGATGAGTCTGCGACGGTAGTCAATCACGGGCGGATCCTGGCCATGTAGAGCGCATCCACATACTCGCCCTGGCGAAACGCATAACCGCAAGCCAGCCCCTCCTGTTCGAACCCGAACTTGCGATAGAGCGCCAGCGCAGCGGCGTTGTCGCGGTAGACGGTGAGCTCGATGCGCCGCAGATTGAGCCAGTTGTCGGCCATTTCCAGTACGGCTCCCAGCAGGGCCGAACCTATGCCCTTACCTGCCCAGTCATCTCGCACGCCCATACCGATACAGGCCACATGCTTGCGCCTGGGATTGGGCTCCATATGCAATGAGATCTGGCCCACCAGCAGACCATCCACCTCCGCTACCAGCGCCACCACACCGCTGTTTTCCAGCCGCTGCTGCCAGACCCCCAACGCTGGATAAGGCAGTTGCAGAGTACCGGCCTGAGCATGAGGCATGGCATAGAGATCCCGCAAAGCGGGGGCATCGGTGGGTTCGGCATGACGGACGGTGATCTGCATATGGGGCTCCTTTGGCTGACTTTCATCATGCCTCATCACCAGTGCCGGGTCATCCCCCCACAATACCCATTTGCGATACCTATCAAAGGGCTAGGAAAGGCCCATTGGCCCATGAGGAGCGGGATCCGTAGGCTGACCCCTATCAACAAGGAGAGACATTCATGACTGACAAGACACTGCACAGTGCCAACGGCGCCCCCGTCGTCGACAACAACAACAGCCTTACCGCCGGTCCGCGCGGCCCCGTGCTGATGCAAGATATCTGGTTGATGGAGAAACTCGCCCACTTCGACCGCGAGCGCATTCCCGAGCGGGTGGTTCACGCCAAAGGCTCGGGCGCCTACGGCACCTTTACCGTGACCCACGACATCAGCCAGTTCAGCAAGGCCGACCTGTTCAACGCCATCGGCAAGCAGACCCCGGTCTTCCTGCGCTTCTCTACCGTGGCCGGTGAGAAGGGTGCTGCCGATGCCGAGCGGGACGTACGCGGCTTCGCCCTCAAGTTCTACACAGAGCAGGGCAACTGGGATCTGGTGGGCAACAACACCCCGGTCTTTTTCATCCGCGATCCGCTGAAATTCCCCGATTTCATCCACACCCAGAAGCGGGATCCGCGCACCAACCTGCGCAGCGCCACCGCCGCCTGGGACTTCTGGTCACGCCATCCGGAATCCCTGCATCAGGTCACCATATTGTTCAGCGATCGCGGCATTCCCAAGAGTCTGCGGGAGATGAACGGCTACGGCAGCCACACCTTCAGCTTTATCAACGACGCCAACGAACGCTTCTGGGTCAAGTTCCACTTCAAGACCGAGCAGGGCCACAGCTTCTACACAGATGAAGAGGCGGCCAATGCCGTCGGTCAGGATAGAGAGACCAGCCAGGCCGATCTGTTCAATGCCATCGAGCGGGGCGACTTCCCGCGCTGGAAGGTCTATGTGCAGGTGATGCCGGAGGCCGACGCCCAGAGCTACCGGATCCACCCGTTCGACCTCACCAAGGTGTGGCCGCACAGCGACTATCCGCTGATCCCGGTGGGGGTACTGGAGCTCAACCAGAACCCGGACAACTACTTCGCCCACGTGGAGCAGGCGGCGTTCACCCCGGCCAACGTGGTGCCCGGCATCGGCTTCTCGCCGGATCGCATGCTGCAGGGACGGCTCTTCTCCTACGGCGACACCCAGCGCTATCGCCTCGGGGTCAACCACGGTCTGCTGCCGGTCAACGCCCCGCGCTGCCCGTTCCACCACGGTGCCCATCGTGATGGCGCCATGCGCAGCGACAGCAATGGCGGCGCCAGCCCCAACTATCAGCCGAACCGCTTTGGAACTCAGCAGCCGAGCGAGCAGCACGAACCGGCCTTGAGTCTGGAAGGGGCTGCCCTGCACTACGATTTTCGTGACTACGACAGCGATTACTACAGCCAGCCGGGCAAGCTGTTCCGCATCATGGATGAGGGGCAGCGCTCGCGCCTCGCCGCCAATATGGCACGCTCCCTCATCAACGTGGAGGATGACGCCATCGTCGTCGCCCAGCTCCGGCATCTTGAGCAGGCCGACCCCGAGTACGCCAAGCGGGTGGAGCTGGCACTGGCTGCGCTGCAACGCTAAGCGACCAGGATGCAATAAAAGAACGGGGGCCGGCGGGCCCCCTTCTTTCAACCCCAGTACACGGGATAAATTCTGAGCCCACGGCACGTCGAGTCTTGCAGCAGAAACGGCAATAAAAAAACGGAGCCCCAGGCTCCGTTTTCAATGCTGTATCAATCCCGAACGCAGCGCCCTCGCGCTCTGCCCGTTCCCGTACCAACAGGCGTTTATACCACCAGTGACTGCGACGACGTTGGATATGGCAAAGGGAGGAAGAGCGACCCGCCCACGACTGAATCCATCGCACGTCGAGTCTTGCAGCTGAAATGGCAAATAAAAAAACGGAGCCCTAGGCTCCGTTTTCAATGCTGTATCAATCCCGAACGGAACGCGCTTCGCGCTCTGCCCGTTCCCGTACCAACAGGCGTTTATACCACCAGTTACTGCGACGACGTTGAGTATTGGAAGAGCGACGAGCCATTTCTTAGGTCCCAGCCAAGAGAAGGAAAGAGCCGCATTATGCGATAGAGATCACGTCCATGTCTTTAGCTGGATCAAGAAAAGCCTCACTGGCCCAGGCTAATTGTCTCGCTATCCGACGGTACCCTGGCCACAGGCGTCACCTGAGGCGGCAAGCGCCAGGCCAGTGGGCCATTGGTCTCCTGCTCGTTTTGCGGGCCACACTCCAGCCAGCGATTCCCCTGTTGAATTCGGGCACCCAGCGAATACTTCTGATCCTGATACCAGCAAATCCGTTCCGGCAGCGATCCCAACGGCAACACCCATTCGGTCCCGACCTCTGCCCGCGTCACCTTGACCGGTTCGGCTGCCACGCCGCTCGTCCCCAACATGGCCAGCAACAGGCAAGCCGTCCCACCCTTGATTCGATTCATGACATCACTCCTTGCGCGATACCAGTATCGGGCGACCATAACAGGCGCAAACTTGATTAATAAGCCCAGCGCTGGCTGGCATTCCCGACCCAGTATGATAGCCTGCCAGCGCCTGCCCACGCCCGTCAAAACCGGCGCAGGAAAACCCCGGTAGATTTGTCAGCCATCGACAAATATAACCTTATTTATCAAATCGTTATTTGGATATTATCCCAATGCGTATCATGCCGTTGCTCCAGGCGGCCTGCCTGAGCCTGATGTTGTCCGCCTGCGTTGCCCCCCTGTTGATGATGAGCCCGACCAGCCAGCTGATGTGGGCGCTGCTCAAACCCCTGGTGGGCTTCGATCCCAACGAAGCCAATCTGTTCGAACAGCCCATCATCAAGGATCGGATGACCAGTATTCTGGGCCCCAACTACGACAGCACCATGCAACTGCTCAAGACAGCCAACGAGCTGCAGCAGGAAGGCCCGCTGTTCTACGTGGTCTCCCGCTATGCCCCCATGCCGGATGTAGCCAAGCAGGCTGGCATGGTGTGGAACTCACAAACCAACCAGATGTCCGTCATGCTGCTCAAGGGGGATGGAACTCCTCAGGTATTTGGCGAAAATCTGGCGGCAGCGACACCAAGCTGGCCAACCGAGATGCAGGGCTGGCAGGCTCAAGCCAAACCGGCTGCGACCGCGCTATCCAGTGCCAACACTGCTCTGACCGATACCAACAAGGTACTGACAGGGGCCACAGCGACCACCTCTGTACTCGGCAATGTGCTGGGTTCAATACAGCAAGGCGCCAGCAAGACCATGGCTGATACCACCAAGCAGGTGGTGGACAGTGCTACCGCCTCGGCGCAGCAGCAAGCCAACAAGGCCGTCGCCGATACCACCAAACAAGTTGTCAGCAACGCCACCGCCTCGGCGCAGCAGCAGGCCAACAAGGCAGTCGCCGATACCACCAAGCAAGTCGTCAGCAACGCCACCGCCACGGCGCAGCAACAGGCCAACAAGGCAGTCGCCGATACCACCAAACAAGTCGTCAGCAGCGCCACTGCCTCGGCGCAGCAGCAGGCCAACAAGGCCGTCGCCGACCCCGCCAAACAAACCGTCAGCAGCGCCACTGCCTCGGCGCAGCAGCAGGCCAACAAGGCCGTCGCCGAACCCGCCAAGCAAGCCGTCAGCAGCGCCACCGCCTCGGCGCAACAGCAAGCCAACAAGGCCGTTGTCGAACCCGCCACGCAAGCCGTCAGCAGCGCTACTACCACGGCGCAGCAGCCGGCCAACAAGGCCGTCGCCGAATCCACCAAGCAGGCTGTGAGCAGCAGCAAGGCCACCCTTGATGCGGCAGCCAAGGCCGACGCGGCGCGGCGACAGAGCGAGCAGGCGCGCGCCGCCGCCGAAGCAGAGATGGAAGCGCTGCTCAAATAACCTGGACAGGCCATCATACGATGGCCTGTTTTCCCTCCCTCTCTCCCGAATTGTGCTGCGAATCACCCCCTTGCAGCAGAAACCATGAACTTCTCGATATAGCCCCCTAAGATAATTTTCGCAAGGAGTGCCGTCATGTCACGTCTGCTCAGCCTGATCATTTGCTGCTGTCTCGGAGCTGCACTGCCCGCCTCCGCATTCACCTACTATTCCGAGCAGAACATGCCGTTCAACGGCCAGGATGAACAGGGCAACAGCACAGGGTTGGCGGTCGAACTGCTGAGGCTGATGTGGCAGGAGATGGGGGAACCGGAGCAACCCATTCACTTCATGCCCTGGGCCAAGGCCTGGTACCTGCTGACCCAGCAACCGGATGCAGTGTTGTTCACCACGGCACATACGCTGGCGCGGGATCCTCACTTCCTCTGGGTTTGTCCCATCAGCCACTCCCGGGTCTCCTTGGTGGGCCGCAAACGGGATGCCCCCAACGTCAGCAACAAGGCCGACCTGACCAAATTGCAGATTGGTGTCATGCAGGCCGATGTAGGGGAACAACTGCTGCTCAATCGGGGCATCAGCCCCGCCAACCTGATGTCGGTGGAGCGGATGGATCAGGTGGTACGCCAGCTCATCATGGCCCGCACCGATCTGGTGGCGGGCAACGAGGTGATGCTGTTTCATCAAGCCAAACAGCTGGGTTTTCTACCTGATACCTTCGTCACCGTCGCAACCCTGGCAGAGCAGGACAACTGCTTCGCGTTCAATCCGGCGGCCGACAAGCAGCAGGTCGCTCGCCTGCAACAGGCGCTGGACAAGGTCAGACAGGGGGAGGCGTTCAAGCGGCTGATCGCCCGCTATCAGGATGTGGTGCAATCCCCGCCAGCGGATCACCTGCCCCTGATTGAATGAAGACAGATGCAAACAGGCCACCCGAAGGTGGCCTGTTTCATTGCAACGCACTGTTACTGGAAGTGGCTGTCGTGTTCGGACTTCTTGGCCTGGGTGCTTTCGCTGTGCTCGATGGCGGTGCGGATGAGATCCACCCCGGCGCGGATGATCAGCACCCCCATGTTGACCAGCTTGACGCAGACCCACATGAAGGTGATGAGCAGGATCAGCTTGAGCACAGTCTGGAATGCTTCCAGGAAGTTCTGTTCGAGCTGACCGGTCAGGCCGCTGGCACTGGTCATCAGCCAGGTGTAGACCTCACGCACGAACGGGATTCGGCTCGGCATCTCCAGCACATCCAGTGCGGCAGGCAAGGCCTGAAAGATAACGATGCTGCCGAACAGTATCAGGATGACACCGATGGCAATGCCCAGAAAAAAACCAAACTGTCTCATGGAAGGTCCCAAGGTTTGCTGCATGAAAATAACATAGCTGCCAATACTAGGGACTGCCTCACCCCACGGCAATCCTTCCTCGCCTTGCTGCCGTGTACCAAACCCGCCATCAGCTGGCATCCAGACATGAAATCATTGCCCAACTATCTGATTTCTGTGACCCTTGCGCTCATCCACACCCACAGTTCAGGCGCCATGTTTCGCTACTGTTTTTTACTGCTTTGTGCCCTGCTGCTGGTGCAACCAGCCTCAGCCGATCCCACCGCCGCTGTCTGCGTGGTCAAGCATCAGCAACAACTGCTGCTGGTGCAGGACAGGGTCTCCTCCCGCTACAGCCTGGCCGGGGGCTACATAGATGCAGGCGAGACACCGCAGCAGGCCGCACAGCGCGAGCTGTTTGAAGAGACAGGGTTGCGAAGCCGGATCAGGGGTGAATTGGGGCAATGGCAGGGAGCTGTCCTGTTCGCCTGCCAGGCCCTGCAACCCATCAGGGTACAAACAGGCTCGGGTTTTGTCTCACTGATGCAGGCCCCCAACCTCGGCGGTGAAATACTCAATGCAAGGCTGATCGACCCGGCACAGTTGCCACATGCACAACGCCGCTTCCCGGCGCAGCTCGACTGGTTGGCGCCCAGATTGGCCGACATTCCCGACAGCCCTGTTTTGTGGCTGCACGACTTCAGTACCGACGGCAACGAGTTGCACCGGGCAGAGCTACCGCTGATCCGGCAGTTGCAGAGCTGGCTCGGTACTGGCGCGCTCTGGCTTGATGCCAGCAATCTGTTTGGTTCAGCCGCGTTTCAGCTTGCCCTGTTACCTTTGCTGCTGCCGCTGCTGGGCTGGCCTCGCCTGAGTCAGCTGTTGCTGGCCATGCTGACCCTCACACTGATGGTGCTCGTGGCCAAGGAGGGTATCGGCTGGCCCAGACCCTTCCACCTCGATCCCGCACTGGCACAACAGGGTGCACAGGGCTTTGGCATGCCAAGCGGCCATGCTGCCTCGGCGCTGCTGTTCTGGGGCGTGCTGCTCAGGCTATGCTGGCCCGCCAATCCCTGGCGCAGCGTAGCGTTGGCACTCTTGCTGGCTGCCACGACAGGGTTGGCCCGGGTCTGGCTCGGCGTTCATTTCTTCTCGGACGTGGCGGCAGGACTGCTGCTGGGCGCGCTGATGCTGGCAATTCACGCCGGATTATCCAGTATTTCAGCAAAGCTACCGAGCTGGAGCTGTCTGACCTTTGCCTGCGCACTGGCCGCCTGGTGGATCCAATCCTCTGCCCTGGCTGGCCTTGCCATGTTCAGCCTGGGTCTGATGCTCGGCATGCTGCTACCTTTGGCGCGCGCACGGACACAATACTTGCGAATGCTGACGGTTACCCTGCTCGGTGGCCTGCCCCTCGGGGCGCTGCTGTGGTCGCTGCCACTCTGGCTGACCAGCTCAAGACTCACTCTTCTGGGCCAGTGGCTACTCTATTGTTGCCTGGGGCTCTGGCTGAGCGCCGGCCTCTGGTGGATACTCTCACTCATGAACTCTGACCCGTTACCCAGGGGCTCCGGCTCCGACAAGGGATTGTTATGAATATGAAAAAAGTGGATTTAGCCAAGACCACGCTGGGAGTGCTGTTTCTCAGCATTCTCATCATCTCGTGCTTCATGGTGCTGCGCCCCTTCCTGCCTGCACTGGTGTGGGCCACCATGATCACCATAGCCACCTGGCCACTGATGCGGATGGTACAGCGCCTGCTATGGGGCAAGCGCATGCTGGCAGCCCTCTTCATGACGCTGGTACTGTTGCTGATGTTCGTTATTCCGCTGTTCATGGCACTGGCCAATGTGGCGGAGCAAGCCCCCATGCTGATCGAGCTGGGCACCACCATCAGCCACTCACCGCCCCCCGAGCTGCTCTGGCTGCAACAGGTCCCTCTGGTGGGCACCAAGCTGTATGAGTTCTGGCAGCAGATCCTGGCGAGCGGCGGCCAGGTACTGTTTACCAAGCTGGCCCCCTACTTCGGTCAGACAGCCCGCTGGCTCGCCTCCCAGGCAGGCAATCTGGGATTGCTGTTCGTGCACTTCCTGCTGACAGTCGGGATCTGCGGCGTGCTCTATCACTCGGGTGAGATGGTGGCGACCGGCATTCGCCGCTTCGCCCACCGCCTTGCTGGCGAGCGCGGTGACAATGCCACAGTGCTCGCCTCCCAGGCGATCCGCGCCGTGGCCATGGGCGTCGTGGTGACCGCTCTGGTGCAATCATCCGTGGCCGGTATCGGCCTGCTGATTGCAGGCATCCCCTACACCATGGTGCTGGTGGTGGTGATGTTCCTGCTGATCGTGGCCCAGATCGGCCCCTTCCCTGTATTGCTGGCCTGTATCGGTTATCTCTACTGGAGCGGTGACACCACCTGGGGCACCTTCCTGCTGGTATGGTCACTGTTTGCAGGCACCATGGACAACATACTGCGTCCCTTCCTCATCAAACGAGGAGCGGATTTACCGCTCATCCTGATACTGGTGGGGGTTATCGGTGGCTTGTTGACCATGGGAATTATCGGTCTCTTCATCGGCCCGGTCGTGCTGGCGGTGGGTTACACCCTGCTGGATGCCTGGGTGAGAGAAGATGAACAAGCCGCAGCAGAGCCGCTGCTTGCCCCGCCAAAGGCGGAGTGAAAGTTTGGCAATAATTAGCTGATACAAAGAGCCGCCCATAAGGGCGGCTCTTTTGTTTATTACCGTCCGATGCTGGTTCGATTAGCGAAGCGTAATCGGATGATCGAGATGCCGCTGTCCCGGTTGTATCCGTGAGCCGGCGGCATCTGGCAGAGGGGAAATATGGATGGCCGTGATAGCGGGGGTATCGATTTACGCGGACGTCCGATTACGCCTGACGGCTAATCGAACCTACGGGATAAGTCGTTGCTTTCGATAGAAAGCATCCGTAATATCAATTGACATGAATGTTGCAGTGTACAAGTCCAAGACGCGATCACGCCCAGCACATAAGTACTAATACATTAAACGTACAAGGAGGGTATATGCCATCTATTCGTAAGGCTAAAAAGTCCGATGTGACTAGGATATGGGATATTAGGACACAAGCAATTTTGAATGTTTGTGCAACGCATTATACTGCAGATGCAATTTCAGCCTGGGCCAATTCACCAATGCCAGAAGGTTTCGATGAAATATTAGTTAGTCTTGGGGCTATAGTTCTAGAGGAACAAGGGGATTTAGTTGGTTTTGGCTTTGTTGATGAAAAAAATAGCACTCTAGAATCTATATTCGTTGACCCTAGAAGTATCGGAAAAGGGTACGGAAAGCAAATTGCTAATGAACTGCAATATATAGTAAAAAATGCTGGTGTACAGACATTGAAGTTTTCGTCTTCCCTTAATGCTGTTGAATTCTATAAGAGCATAGGCTTCAAGGCAGGCAAGGAAACATTTTGGGAGCATCCTTCAGGTTTTTCATTAGGGTGCGTTCCTATGACAAAAGCAATCTAGTAAATGATGTTTAATAAGTATAGTCAGGGTGAAATTTCATCATGGTCATTTTATCTTAAATCGTATCTTTGAATCACTCTATACCAGAGTGATTCAAAGAATTTCACATCGGCCAGCTCTTCACTATTTTCACCCACCTGATATTCGGCATCAGAGATGCCGCCGTTCAGGATTTTCTGTGAATCAGTGGCATCTGGCAGAGAGGAAATGGGAGTGGCCGTTATAGCGGGGAAATGGATTTACGCGAACGTCCGATTACCCCTGACGGCTAATCTAACCTACGGGCCTAACACCCGTAGTACACAGTATTTTCGTTAAAACGAAGCCGCAAGAGCAATGCAGTTAATGTATTTGGCGTATTATATTATCTCACCGATACGGAATCATTCGCTGAACCATTTTCCTTGGCGCATTAGCGACTGTTCTCTCCCACATGTTATGCGAACCATATTCGAAATTGCACCATTAGCGACATCATGATCCTTTTGGGTCAAAAAGTCTTCTACGTAGAGTTTTGAACCGTGGAGAATCACATCTAAGTATCGCCGGAGTTCCACCTCATCAAGCGCCGTTGCTCTAAGCTGAAAAGGCTCATGCAGTGCAGCTTGAAGGAAAGCCGCACGCTCTATGTCTTTTTCTATAACCTCGAAGTCAGGGCGGCTCAAGGGGATTGTAACCACGAAGTCAGCGAAACCACTTGTTATTGAAATGTTCAGTGAATATACCCCATCACAAAATGAGGCCTGCATACGTAGAGCGTCATATTTTATTTCTTTCATTCACTACTCGAGTGCAGAATAGATGTTCGTTAGTAAGATAGCAGTGATTATATGGAAGGCGATACTATCTGTTAATAGAGCCTTCCGTACAAATTTGAATTACTAGGGTGGTTGTCACAAAAAACTTTTAAAGTCAGGGGGGTGCCTGCATCTGGATCTGAGCTCACTAGCTCAGCTTCATTTTCTTGAACAAGTCAGGAGTATGAGTTCGGTGAAAAATATTTAGCTCAGTTTGCCAAGATAAAAGGCTTCGGCAGGTCAGGGGCTTGTAGTTAACAAAAATTGACGTGGATAAATAACCCGGGGCGTGGCAACGCCCCGGGTTATCTGTCGGTAGGGGAGGGTCAGGCGGGCTGGTGCAGGGTGATGCAGCGAATTCCACCACTGGCGACGACCTTGTCGTCAAATTCGGAGGCGAACCCGACCGGGAGAAGGACGGGGTTGCCACCCTCTGAGGCAGGTCACTGAATCGGACCCGCTGGCGTGGTTAAATGGTCGGCTCACATCTTGCCGGATATTGCTGTGACCATGCCATCTGACCTCCAGCCGCTGCTGCCTTGGCCTGACTATCTGCAGGCATCCTGGCTGCGCTGCGCCCACCAGACCAGTGCCACCCTCTGGCATCCGCCCCACAGCGCCAAGGGGCAGACCCTGCAGAGCCTGCGCCAGCGCAAACGGGATCTGCTCACCACCGGCGAGATGGCCCTCGAAGATCTCTACGAATTTATGGAGGGGCGCCCCTGCGCCCTGCTGCTCACCGACGAGAGCGGTTGCCTGCTGGCCCAGACCGGCCACCCCGACACCCTGCGCGAGCTGGCGGCTTTGGGGTTTGGCCCCGGCGCCTTTTTCAGCGAGGGGCGCATCGGCACCAATGCCATCAATCTGGCGGCGCTGGAGGGAGTGCCGCTCTGCGTCAGCGGCCCCCAGCACTTCAACCAGACCCTCCATCCGTGGCACGGCTGCGCCAGTCCGGTCTACAACAGCAACGGCCGTCAGGTCGCCATCATAGCCCTGATCTGCAAGTTGGAGGAGGCAAGCGCCGGGGATCTGGCGCTCACCGTCAGTGCCGGTCGCGAGCTGGCCCATCTGCTGCAGATGGAGACCCTGATGCAGGAGTCCCAGCACCACCTGAGCGAGCTCTACGCCCTGCTCGACGGCATGGATGACGGCGTGCTGGCCTGGGATCCCCAGGGCCGGCTACGCTACCTCAACGGGCTGGCGGCCAACCGGCTGCGGCTCGATCCTGCGCTCTGTCTCGGTCAGCCGCTGGAGCAGCACCTGTTGTTGCCCCAGCGTTTGCAGCTGGCCATCAAGGGGCAGACGCCACTGAGTCATGTGGAGGTGACGCTGGAGCGGCTCGGCGGGCAGGAGGGGGAGTTCATCAATGCGCTGGTGAGCCTCAAGCCGTTGCCGGGGCCGGAGGGGGTCAGCTTTATCGCCCTGCTGCACCCGGTCGACCGCCTGCGGGCCATTCACCAGCTGCGCCAGACGGTGCCCGAGTTGTCGGCGCTGGTGGGGGAATCGAGCGCCATGCGCAAGCTGCTGCGCTACGCCCGGCAGGCGGCCCAGAGCCAGGGGCCGATCCTGCTGCGCGGCGAGGAGGAGGTGGGCAAGGCCCAGCTGGCGGAGGCGATCCACTTTGGCAGCGAGCGGGCCGCCGGGCCGCTCATTACCCTCAACTGTCAGGCGCTGCCGAGCGAGCGGATGGCACTGGAGCTGATGGGCTCCGACGAGGCGGGGCAGGAGCGGGCGGGCAAGTTCGAGCTTGCCCACGGCGGCACGCTCGTGCTGGAGCAGGTGGAGTGCCTCTCTGCCCCCATGCAGGCGGCGCTGCTGCAACTGCTCAAGACCGGCCGCATCCAGCGCTTCGATTCGGCCCGCATACTGCCGCTCAAGGTGCGGATCGTCGCCACCAGCAGCGCCCCGCTGGAGCAACTGGTGCAGGAGGGGCTGTTTGGCCGCCAACTGCTCTATGCCTTGCAGGCGTGCGAGCTGTGGCTGCCGGGCTTGCGGGAGCGCGCGGCCGATCTGCCGGGCCTTATCAGCCAGCAGTTAGGGGCGCAGGGGCGCGAGCCGATGCGCCAGTTCAGTCCGGCGGCACTCGATTGCCTGCTCGCCTATCCCTGGCCCGGCAATCTGGGGGAGCTGCGCAGCGCCGTCGAGCATGCGCTACTTCACTCCGGTCAGGGGCTGATCCCGCCGGAGGCGCTACCCGCCGCCATTCGCCACGGCTATCAGCTGGTAGCGGATGAGGTGGTGGGGCAACCGCTGCTCACGCTTGCGGAGTTGGAGCGCCAGGCCATTTTGCGCTGCGCCCACGCCTGCAAGGGGCAGGTGAGCCAGATGGCCCAGCATCTTGGCATCAGTCGCACCACCCTCTGGCGGCGGCTCAAGCTGCTTGAGATCGATCCCGTCGACTATCACGGATAGTGATGATGGGCTCTGCAGCGTGAAGGAAAAAAACCGCCCAGCCTCAAACAACAAGGCCCCGCAGTTGCGGGGCCGTGTTATATGGCAAGGTCAGCAGTGGCTGATGTTACAGCCCCAGCTGGTGGGCGGTGACTATGGCCGCCAGCACATCCTCGGCGGTGACCTTGAACGGCATGTTATGGATGGTCTCACCCTCGGCGGTAGAGGCCTTGGCCACATCCATCAGGCGCGCCATGTCCAGCTCCTTGACCCCCATCATATGCAGGTTGGTCGGCAGGCCAATTGAGCGGCAGAAGGCCAGCACAGTCTCGATCTCCGCCATGGGCGCATTCTCCAGCACCAGCTGCACCAGGGTACCGAACGCTACTTTCTCACCGTGATAGAGGTGGTGACACTCGGCGAGCTGGGTCAGGCCATTGTGGATGGCGTGGGCGGCGGCCAGGCCGCTGCTCTCGAAGCCGATACCACTCAGATAGGTGTTGGCCTCTATGATGTTCTCCACCGCCTTGGTGCAGAGCCCCTGCTCCACCGCCAGCTTGGCCTTGTAGCCATCGGCCAGCAGTGTCTTGTAACAGAGCTCGGCGATGGCCTGGGCCGCCAGGGTAGAGGCACCACCGGCCATGGTCTGGCAACCGGAGACCTTGTTGGCCCGCGCCTCGAAGTAGGTGGAGAGCGCATCCCCCATACCGGAGACCAAGAGCCGCACCGGGGCGCGGGAGACGACGCCGGTATCCATGATGACCATATTGGGGTTGGTCGGGATCATCAGGTATTCGCTGAACTGCCCTTGTGGGGTGTAGATGACCGCCAGCGCGCTGGTAGGCGCATCGGTGGAGGCGATGGTGGGCACTATGACCACTGGCACCTTCTGGTAGAAGGCGACCGACTTGGCGGTATCCAGCGTCTTGCCGCCACCGATGCCGATGATGACGTCGAACGGCGTCTGGTTGCAGCGGGCCAGCAGGCGGTCGATCTCGGGGCGGGAGCACTCGCCGTTGAAGCAGTCGAACTCCGGTTTGATGTCCACGCTGTGGAAGCTGGTGGCAACCGTGTCGCCAACCAGCTTGGTGACGAAGGCATCGGCCAGAATGAGCGGCTTGGCGCCGAGCGCCTTGACGTAGTTGCCGATATTGGCGAGGGCCCCGTTGCCTTGCACGTATTTGCTGGGGCTGATGATGATGCGGTCCATATTCTATCCCTCTCTCTAGTTCATAAGACTTCTTTTGAAACTAACAGGGGCGAAGGGGCGGCTGTGCCGGGGAGTCCTTCGTCTTTAAGTGGCGCGGCAGCTGGCCCATTCGGTCGGTGCCACGCGTTGAAACAGGCTGGTAAGCGGCGATCAGTCGCCGAAGCGCTCGTCGGCCAGTTGCTGGAAGCAGATCAGTGCGGCGTTGGCATCCTCCCCGCGCGCCAGCAGGGCGAGGGTGTCGCCCTGACGCACGTTGAGCATGGTGAGCCGGGTCAGGCTGCGGGGGTTGGCCTCTTTCTCCCCCTTTTGCAGCTTGAGTTCAGCGGCAAAGGGCTTGAGGGCGGCCACCAGACGAGCGGCGGGGCGCACATGCAGGCCGTGGGGGTTATCCACCACCACTTCGCAGCGCAGCCAGCCATCGTCGGTAACGGGGGCCGCCTCAGTGGCGGCCTGCGTAGCGCTGGCAGGCAGCATCGCCTGTTTCGGGCCCAGTGAGCCGAGCGCTTCGGCGGCCACCTCGTCGAGGCTCATACCTGAACCTGCCGCCACCACGGCGGCCAGGGTGCCCTCGACCAGCGGGGCGGGACAGAGCCGCACCCGGGCGCTCAACTCGGGGGGCAACAGTTCGAGGGCGGTTTCGGCGCTCAAGAGGGCGCTGCCCAAGTCCATCAGCACCAGCACGCCGCTGCCGTCGTCTGCTTCTTCTATCGCACTCATCACGGCGATGGCATCTGTGCCTATGGGGTGGTCGGGATCATCGACCCCGGCCGCCAGCAACAGCCGTGCCGGGCTGCCCAGCTGGTCGGCCAGCGTTTTCAATCCGGCCGCCAGCATGGCGCTGTGAGAGACAACTACGATACCTATCATGTCACAACCTCGCTCTATCACGCAGGGCGGTCAGCAGCAGCAGGGTCGAGGTGGCTCCGGCATCCTGATGGCCTATGCTGCGCTCGCCGAGATAGCTGGCGCGCCCCTTGCGGGCCTGCATCTGTATGGTGGCCTCAGTGCCGGCCGCCGCGGCAGCCACCGCCTTGTCCAGCGCTTCGTTGAGGGGCAGATCTTGCTGCTGGGCCTGTTGCAGGGCGGCCAGTGCCGGCCACCAGGCGTCGCACATTGTCTTGTCGCCCGGCTCGGCGCGGCCGCGAGAGACGATTCCCTCGACACCATCGCTCAGCATTTTGCACAGCTGGTTGAGGCTGAGGCTCTGGCAGGCGTCGGTGCTGGCCGCCGCCCGGATAAAGAAGGTGCCGTAGAGCGGGCCGCTGGCGCCGCCGACCGAGGAGAGCAGAGTCATGCCGGTGGTTTTCAGCACCTGACCGATGTCTTTGTCCGCCACCGCAGGCAGCTTCTCGGCCACCTTGGTAAAGCCGCGCTGCATGTTGAGACCGTGGTCGCCATCGCCGATGTCGGTATCCAGCGCAGTGAGGTAGTCACGCTGCTCGGTGAAGATGTGTTCGCAGTCGAGCAGCCAATTGACGATGTGATGTTTGCTTAGCATGAGAGTAAGGGCTCCTTAGCAGCCGCGACGCAGGGCGGGGGTGTGAACGGGGGCATCCCACAGGGTCATCAGCTCGTCGTCCACCTTGAGCAATGTGATGGAGATACCTGTCATGTCGAGGGCGGTGCAGTAGGGACCTATCAGGTTGCGCACCAGATGGATGCCCGCCTCTTCGCACAGGGCCGCGAGGCGACCATAGACGCCATACAGCTCTGAAATCGGGGTGCCGCCCAGGCTGTTGACCAGGGCTATGACACGATCGCCCCGGTTGAGCGGTTCGATGAAGGTGTGCTCTTCCTGCCAGCTGCCGGAGGCTCTGTCCCAATGGCGCAGGGTGCGGCCATAGGGGGTGTTGTCCGCCAGCTCGCTGAACATGTCATCCACCAGGGTATTGAGGTCGGTGAAGGGGCGGCGCGCTATACCGGGTTCGCCGTGGATGCCCACGCCAAACTCCATCTCGTTGTCCGCCAGAGTGAAGGAGGGCTTGCCGGCGGCAGGCACGGTACAGGCGTGCATGGCGACGCCTATGGTGCGACTCTGATTGTTGATGCGACGGGCCAGTGCCTCGCAACGGGTCAGGTCATAGCCGGCTTCGGCAGCGGCTCCCACCAGTTTTTCGCACAGCACTGTGGTGGCGACGCCACGTCGACCGGCGGTGTAGAGGCTGTCTTTCACCGCCACGTCGTCATCGATCAACGAGAAGCCCACCTTGACTCCATCGCCGTGCAGCAGCTCGACTGCGGTCTCGAAGTTGAGCACATCGCCGGTGTAGTTCTTCACCAGGAACAGTACGCCAGCACCGCCATCGACCGCCTGACCGCACTCGTACATCTGATCCGGGGTCGGCGAGGTAAAGATTTCGCCGGGGCAGGCACCATCCAGCATCCCCTTGCCCACCAGACCGCCGTGCATCGGCTCGTGGCCGCTGCCACCGCCGGAGACCAGCGCGACCTTGCCCATCACGGGAGAGTCGGCGCGGGTGATGTAGTGGGGTTCGATACGTACCTTGAGCTCGGGGTGGGCGGCAGCCATCCCCATCAGTTGTTCACGGACCACGGCATCGACGGCATTGATCAGTTTCTTCATGGCTCACTCCTTGGCTTGCCACCGCTCGGGTGGGCAAATGGTTGATGAAGCCAGTCTAACGGGATAAATCGGGAGAAAAATGACGGCCTGTTCGGTTCGGATTTGAAACAGAAGAAAGGCCATTGGTGTTTCAATCTGAAACAGCGAGAGGCAAACGGGCGGGAAACTGTTAGCGGCCTCACAGCCATGAAAAAGGGCCCGCAGGGCCCTTCGCTACAACCGGAATAAGTGAACGGGTTAGATGGCCCAGCCACCGGCATAGAAGACCACCAGTGCCACGGCAATGATGACGGTGCCGACGTTCAGCTTCTTCCACTCGGCGGCAAACAGACGACCCACGACCAGCGCCACGAAGCCCAGCATGATGCCGGTGACGATGTTGCAGGTGAGCACGATGAAGACGGCGCACAGCATGCCAGCGAGGGCATCGACCGAGTCGTTGAAGTCCAGCTTGGTGACGTTGCCCAGCATCAACAGACCGACATACATCAGGGCCGGTGCGGTGGCGTAGGCTGGTACCAGATAGCTGAGCGGCGAGAGGAAGATCATCAGCAGGAACAGCACGCCGACCAGGGCTGCGGTCAGACCTGTCTTGCCACCGGCAGCGGTACCTGCGGCAGACTCGATGTAGACGGCAGCCGGAGCACCACCCACCACGCCAGCCACCATGCTGCTGACGGAGTCAGCAGTCAGGGCCTTGCCACCGCTGATGATGTGTCCACGCTCATTGATAAGACCCGCCTGACCGGCCACAGCACGGATGGTGCCGGTCGCGTCAAACACGGCGGTCATCACCAGCGCCAGTACGGTCGGAATGACCACAGGATTGAGGGCGCCCAGTAGATCCATGCTGCCAACCAGAGAGCCTTTCTCGCCGGTCAGGCTCGGCATGGCGAAGAAGCCCTGCCAGGTCACTTTCGGGTCGAAGATGAGGCCGAGGATGGAGATGGCGACGATCACCATCAGGATACCGCCCGGCACCTTGCGACGCTCCAGACCGAAGATGGCGGCCAGACCCAGCACCGTCATGATGACCGGGAAGGAGGTCACTTCACCCAGCTGAACCGGCAGACCGGCCCCTTCGTTCTTGATCACCATGCCGACGCCGTTGGTAGCGATCAGCAGCAAGAACAGACCGATACCTATGCCGGTGCCGTGGGCGATACCGGAGGGCAGGTTATCCAGGATCCACTGGCGCACGCCGGTGACGCTGATCAGGGTAAACAGCACACCCATCAGGAAGATGGCGCCGAGGGCAACCGGAATGCTCAGTCCCTGACCCAGTACCAGACTGAAGGCGGTAAAGGCGGTGAGGGAGATGGCGCACCCGATAGCCATGGGCAGCTTGGCCCACAGCCCCATCAGCAGAGAGCCGAAGGCGGCGATCAAACAGGTTGCCACGAAGACGGGGCCCTGCTCAAAACCGGCAGCACCCAGCATGTTCGGTACCACTATGATGCTGTAGACCATGGCAAGGAAGGTAGTCAGCCCTGCCAACAGCTCCTGGCGCACACTGCTGCCGCGCGCGGAAATGGAAAAATAAGAGTCCAAAAAGCCGCCGTTCCCTGATTGGGCGGCCATATCTTGCTTTGCCATGACATATCCTGAAAGTGTGAAGGAAATCGTTTGCGTTTGTGGCGCGCAAAATAGCAAGAATTTGTCGAAATTGCAGCGAATTCCCTGACTTTTTCATCAAAATGGCGGAAAGCGTTCTCGTTCGGACACAAGTTTGCATACCAGCTTGTTACTGCTATCACCTTCATCCAGGGGACACACTTCTATACTGCAGAGAACACATTCGCACAGCCAGACGGGAGATAACCCATGCACACACGCAATCTGCTGAACGATATCCCCTCGCCACTGCCTACCGAGCTCTTTCAGGATCTGGTCAGTACCAACCACCTGCGGATAGAGCGCATTCTCTCTCACGGACATCAGACAGCACCGGGAGAGTGGTACGATCAAGATGAACATGAGTGGATCCTGGTCGTACAGGGCGAAGCCAATCTGCTGTTCGTCGATCCCCAGACCCAGGCACAACAGTCGGTACAACTGGGCCCGGGCGATCACATCAATATTCCCGCCCGCCAGAAACACAGAGTGGAATGGACTCACCCCAACATGACAACAGTCTGGCTCTGCGTATTCTACTGAGGTGGATAAGAAGGGGACGGCAAGGGCCTTTGAATGAAGTTGAATTGATACAGCGAAGGGAAAATGGGAGCCGCTGAGCAGATGAACTTGAGGTATCAAAAAGCAAAAAGGCCTTCCCGATTGGGAAGGCCTTCAAATTAATGGCGGAGCGGACGGGACTCGAACCCGCGACCCCCGGCGTGACAGGCCGGTATTCTAACCAACTGAACTACCGCTCCGCTGTCTG
>NZ_JAACGB010000019.1:0-74532 GCF_029237345.1 Aeromonas sp. 2HA2
CGCAAGCGGCGGATGAAAACGTCGCCCAGCCTGAGGCTATGGCTAACGAGGCCCAGCCGGTAAACGAACCCACACAGGCGACTGCCGAGGTCGACCCCAAGAAGGCAGCCATTGCCGCCGCCATCGCTCGGGCCAAGGCAAAAAAAGCCGCGCAAGCGGCGGATGAAAACATCGCCAAACCCGAGGCAACGGCTACCGAGGCCCAGCCGGTCGGTGAACCCGCACCGGCGACTGCCGAGGTCGACCCCAAGAAAGCAGCCATTGCCGCCGCCATCGCTCGGGCCAAGGCAAAAAAAGCCGCGCAAGCGGCGGATGAAAACGTCGCCCAGCCTGAGGCTATGGCTAACGAGGCCCAGCCGGTAAACGAACCCACACAGGCGACTGCCGAGGTCGACCCCAAGAAGGCAGCCATTGCCGCCGCCATCGCACGGGCCAAAGCCAAGAAGCTGGCAGCAGAGGCTGCCGCACAAGGCCTGCCCCCCCAAGCACAGTCACCTTCTCCATCGCCAGACAAGAGCCACTGATCCATGTTCAATATCGCGAGTGCGCCGTTTGCCCATAACCGCAAACAGACCCAAACCCTGATGTTGCTGGTGATCCTGGCTTGTCTGCCCGGCCTGCTGGCCCAGACCTGGTTCTTTGGCTGGGGTTCCTTCATCCAGATCCTGCTGGCGCTGGTGACGGCGCTGGGGGCCGAGGCGCTGGTGCTTCGCTTGCGCCGCCGCCCCATCAAGCCCGCCCTGATGGATGGCAGTGCCGCCCTGACCGCCGTGCTGATTGGCCTCTCTTTGCCCCCCCTGCTGCCCTGGTGGATGCTGGTACTGGGTACCGCCTTTGCCATCATCATCGCCAAGCACCTCTATGGCGGCCTGGGCCAAAACCTGTTCAACCCGGCCATGGTGGCCTATGTGTTGCTGTTGGTCTCCTTCCCCGTGCAAATGACCAGCTGGTTGCCGCCAGACACCATTCGCGCCTATGACATCGGCTTTGGCGATGCAGCGTCCGTCATCTTTACCGGCTTCAGCCTGGATGGCTACAGCATGGCGCAGCTCAAGCAGGGGGTGGATGGCCTCACCATGGCTACCCCACTCGATACCCTGAAGACAGGGCTGAATCAGGGGCTCACCACGGGTGAAGTGATGAGTCACGCCGTATTCGAGGGCTGGGGCGGCATCGGCTGGAGCTGGGTTAACCTGGGTTACCTGCTGGGCGGCCTGTTCCTGCTGCAGCAAAAAGTGATCAACTGGCGTATTCCGGGTGCCATCCTGGGCTCCTTGTTGCTGGCCGCAACCCTGGGTTATCTGATGACGCCGGATGCCACCGCCACCCCCATGTTCCATCTGTTCAGCGGGGCCACCATGCTGGGGGCCTTCTTCATCGCTACCGATCCGGTCAGCGCCAGCACCACGCCCCGCGGCCGGCTGGTATATGGCGTACTGATCGGCGTGCTGGTCTACCTTATCCGTCGCTTTGGCGGTTACCCTGATGCCTTCGCCTTCGCCGTGCTGCTGGCCAACTTGTGTGTGCCGCTGATTGACAGCCTGACACGTCCCAAGGTCTATGGAGACCGTCGCAAATGACTCCGGCGCAAACCTCACTCTCAGGAAGTATCCAATGTTAAAGAGCATGCGCAAAAACGGCGTCACGCTAGCACTGTTTGCCCTGGCCTGCACCGCCGTTGTGGTGCTGACCAACGAGCTGACCCGCGACAGGATCGCCCATCAGCAGCAGCTGGAAAAGCTGCGTACCCTCTCCGCCCTGTTGCCAGAGGGAAGCTATGACAACGACCTGGTGGCCAGTTGCAAGCTGGTACAGAGCAAAACCTATCTGGGCAGCGATCAGGCCATGCCGCTCTACACTGCAACCCTGAAAGGCGAGACCACGGGTTATGCGCTGGAAACCGTGGCACCCGACGGCTACAGTGGGGCCATTCGCCTCATCGTCGGTACCGATGCCAAGGGCAGCGTCAGTGCTGTGCGGGTGCTGGCCCACAACGAGACGCCGGGCCTGGGTGACAAGATAGAGCTGAAGAAATCGAGCTGGATAGACAGTTTTGTCGGCAAGTTCCTCAGCCGCGACAACGAGGCAAGTTGGGCAGTGAAAAAAGATGGCGGCGGATTCGATGCTTTCACCGGCGCCACCATCACCCCCCGCGCCGTGGTCAAGGCAGTGAAAAACCTGCTGCTGCTGGAGCAAACGCACCCTGAGTTGCTGCGTGATGCCCCTCCGTGCGACCCCACGCCATAAGCCTGGGCCCACACATATGAAACAGACTGATGTGCTATGCATATCCATGTGCCATCTCAGCCGGAGCCGATAAATGGAACACTCTCATACACTGGATGACCAGACCCCGATCAGTGAGGGCAAGGGCCGTCGTGAAGAGCTCAAGGAGCTGATGCTGCAAGGGCTGTGGAAGAACAACCCCTCTCTGGTGCAGGTGCTGGGGCTCTGCCCTACCCTGGCAGTTTCCTCCACCTTTACCAATGCGCTCGGACTGGGATTGGCCACCATGGCGGTGCTGGTGAGCTCCAACCTTGCCATCTCTCTGGTGCGCAACCTAGTGCCCAAGGACATTCGCATTCCCATCTACGTGATGATCATCGCCGCCCTGGTCACCAGCGTGCAGCTGCTGATGAATGCCTATACCTATGGCCTCTATCAGGCGCTCGGTATCTTCATCGCCCTGATCGTCACCAACTGCGTCATCATAGGCCGGGCCGAAGCCTATGCCTCCAAGAATCCGCCCCTGCTGGCGGCATTGGATGGTTTCATGATGGGGCTGGGCTTTACCCTGGTGCTGCTGGTGCTGGGTGGCCTGCGGGAGATCATCGGCATGGGGACCTTGTTTGACAGCGCCGAATTGCTGCTGGGTGACTGGGCCAAGTCCTTGCGCATCGAGCTGTTTCATGCCGATGCCAGCCTGCTGCTGGCGATCCTGCCACCGGGGGGCTTTATCGGGCTAGGCCTGATGATCGCCGGCAAGAATGCCATCAATGACTGGCGTGATCGCAAGCAAACCGCCCCCCTTGCCGATAGCAGTGTGTCTGTGGCGGGTGTGCGCGCCACCCAGCTCTGATCTGAGACGTGAGAAACCATGAACAACCAGAAACGCAGGCAGATCCTGGAGCGACTGCGGGACAACAATCCCCATCCCACCACAGAGCTCAACTTCACCTCGCCCTTCGAGCTCTTGATTGCCGTGTTGCTGTCAGCCCAGGCCACCGACGTAAGCGTCAACAAGGCCACCGACAAGCTCTATCCGGTGGCCAATACCCCGGCCGCCATACTGGCGCTCGGGGTGGATGGGCTGAAACAGTACATCAAGACCATAGGCCTGTTTAACACCAAGGCCGAAAACGTCATCAAGACGTGCGCCATCTTGCTGGAACGCCATGGCGGCGAGGTGCCGGAGAACCGCGAAGCGCTGGAAGCGCTGCCCGGTGTGGGTCGCAAAACCGCCAACGTGGTGCTCAATACCGCCTTTGGCTGGCCCACCATCGCCGTCGATACCCACATCTTTCGGGTGTCGAATCGCACCGGCTTCGCGGTGGGCAAAAACGTTGATCAGGTGGAAGAGAAACTGCTGAAAGTGGTGCCTGCCGAGTTCAAGCTGGATGTACACCACTGGTTGATCCTGCACGGCCGTTACACCTGTCTGGCTCGCAAACCGCGCTGTGGCTCCTGTATCATCGAAGACTTGTGTGAATACAAAGAAAAAGTCTATCCACAGGAATAAGGCAGCACGCAGGCTGTACGCTACAGCCCGCAAACTTCTGCTGCGATTCCTGTATCATCCAAGACTTGTGTGAGTACAAATATCTACCCGGAGAACTGAGCAATGAGAATTCTGCATACCATGCTGCGTGTTGGCGATCTGCAACGCTCCATCGACTTCTACACCCGAGTGCTGGGTATGAAACTCTTGCGCAAGAGCGAAAACAGCGAATACAAATACACCCTGGCCTTCGTTGGCTACGGTGACGAGAAAGACGAAGCCGTCATCGAGCTCACCTACAACTGGGGTGTCAGCGAGTACGAACTGGGCTCGGCCTACGGCCATATTGCGCTGGAAGCGGACGACATCTATGCCACTTGCGACGCCCTGCGTGCCGCCGGTGCCAAGATCACCCGCGAGCCAGGTCCAGTGAAGGGCGGTACCACTGTCATCGCCTTCGTGGAAGATCCAGACGGTTACAAGATTGAACTTATCGCCAAGAAAGATGCCGGCAGCGGCCTGGGTGACAGCTTCTGAGGCAATGCCTCAGGCTACGCCCAATAAAAAAGAGCGCTGCGGCGCTCTTTTTTCATGTCAGTGTGCAGGTTATCAGATGGTGCCATTGCGGCCCATATTGATCACCACCCGCCGGTTCTTGGCGCGACCATCCTCGGTTTCGTTGGAGGTGGCATGGCGCTTCTCGCCGTGCCCTTCCACCGAGATCTTGCCCGGATCGATCCCCAGATCCACAAACACCTTCTTGATGGCATCGGCCCGCTTCTCGGAGAGTTTCTGGTTAGGCCAACGGCCGCCATAACTGTCGCTGTAGGCGTTGATCACCACCACATCTATGCTCTTGTCGACCTTCACATACTCGCCGATCATCGCCAGTCGCCGCCGGGAGGCCAGTGACAGCTGATCGCTGTTCTTGTCATAGGAGAGCACGCTGAAGGCGATGTCATTGAAGCTATAGGGCAACAATCCACTCAGGCAATCCACAAAGGCCTGGTACTTGACCCGAAAGTTGACAGATGAGAGGGAGACCCGCACCGGCCGGTTCTGACGGTACCAGTCACGATACTGGAAGGTTGGCATGCGGCCACCCTCCAGCTCATCGAGCATGGTCCAGGCAGTCTGCCCCTCCACCAAGCCATCAAACTGCTGGTAAAAGCGCAACTGGCTCACTTCCCGCCCGGCAACACCGGGACGCCAGAGTGGCGGCATAATCCCCAGACTGACCGTCTGGGTCTGGGCTTGCTGTCGCAGCCCCTTGAGTTCGAAATCCAGATTGATCTTGCGACCGGCTCGGCTGACGAAAGCCCCCGTCCCCCAGTTGGGAATAGGGTGTTCTAGGCGGCACTCCACTTGCGTATCCGAAGTCAAACGCCAGACGGATTGATCCAGGCCGGCACCAAACTCGGTAACCCCCGCCTGTAATTGCATACTCACTGATATGCTGACCAACCCGACTATCCAAGCGTTCAAGTGCCTGCCCTCCACACGATCTCACGTTAGGTATCGGCAGGGGCAGGGCAAGCTTTAGGGCAAAGCACTCAGTGGGGGGCAGGACGATCCATCAGCTTGAAGCTGGCAATGCGACCCGCCAGCTCGCGAGCCAGCAGATCCAGCTCGGCGCTGTTTTGCTGCAAGGTTTCAGAGTGCAGGCGATGAGCTTCGTACACCTCGCGTATGGTCATCACATTGTGCTGGATATCGTCAGTGACGTAGCGCTGCTCCTCCGTCGCGGTGGCCACCTGGGCAGTCATGTCGCTCACCTTGCGCACCTCGCTCACTATGTCGCTCAGCTCGCTCCCCGCCCGCTTGGCCTCGGTCACGCTCAAACCCGCCTGCTCAGTGCCCAGATGCATGGCCGTGACCGCCTGATCCGCCCCCTGACGCAATCGGGACAACATCCGCTCTATGTCCTCTGCAGCCTGCTGGGTGCGAGAGGCCAGTGCCCTTACCTCTTCCGCCACCACGGCAAAACCACGACCAGATTCACCGGCCCGGGCCGCCTCTATGGCTGCATTGAGGGCAAGCAGGTTGGTGCGATCCGAGATCTGCTTGATGAGATTTAGCGCCTCACCGACCGACTCTGTATCCTGATACAGGCTATCCACCAGTTGCTGGGTGTTGGCCAGAGTGCCCGCCACCAGCTGGATGGCGTCTATGGTCTGATCCACCTCCTTGTCGCCCTGACGGGCACGTCCGATAGCCTGCTGGGTCGCCAGCGACGTCTGGGTTGCATTGCGCGCAATCTCGGCCACCGTCGAGGCCATCTCGGTGGCTGCCGTCGCCACCAGATCCACCTGACCGAAACCTTTGACGACGCCAGCATTCACCTCGGCGATCACGTCTGCCGAGGTGGCGGCGCTGCGGGCCAGCACCTCGCAGGAACGGCGTACCGCCAGCAACAGCCCCTCAAGGTGCGCGAGAAAATGGTTCAGATCCTGCGCCAGGGCACCCAGTTCGTCACCGGACCGCCAGTTGACCCGCACCGTCAGATCATTTTCCTGTACCAGCCGTTTGAAGGTCTGGTGCAACGCCATAAAACCCAGGTGCAGATCTCGCACCACCCGCCAGCAGACGAAGGTGGTCAACGCAACGCACAACAGCACGCCGAGCGCCGCCCACCAGAAGTCGCTGGCACTCTTTGCTCGCATCTGCTCGACCCGCTCGAACAACTGCTGATAAAGGCGATCTTCGCTCTCCTTGAGCAGACCTATCTTGTCGGTACTCAAGGCAAACCAGGCTTCGGCATCGACCCCGAAGCCGCCTGAGGTGGCTTTGTCCAGCGCCAGTTGCTCCATGGCGGCGACCTTGGCTACCACGGGAGAGGTCAGACTGTCGGCCAGCAGTTGACGTTGTGACGGGCTCGCCACCGCCTGGAAACGCTCGAGATAGGTATTCTGGGCCGCCAGCAGGGAGATGAATTGCTGCAACAACGCGGGGGTAAAGTGGTCACGGCCGAACACATTGCTCAGGGTTGCCCGCTCCAGCCCCATTCGTTCCTTGCTCTGCAAGAAGGCGGCGTAGGCATTGGTCTGCAGCGCTATGGTGGCATCCTGACTGTTGAGACTGACCTGGTCCACCACGGCCAGCAGCTGGCTGATAAGACGGCTGTAAAAGCCAACCTGCTCGGCCACTTCAACCCCCAGCGCGCCGACCCGCTCACGCATGGCGGTGAGCCCGGTCAGCGCCTGTTGCACCTCTCCCAACGCCAGCAAGGCGGGATCCTCGTGAAAACGGACCAGCAGGGTATCGACCAGCTTGCGCTGGGCAGGCAGGGCGTCGCGAAACTTGTTGCCACCAGAGCCAAGGAAACCTGCCGACATGCCGCGCTCCTTTTGCAGCTCGTGGGCCAGTTGCGCCGCCTCCCGCACGACATAGAGTGCCGCTTGTGCCTGGCCAATCTCCTGCTCGACCTGATAACGCTCATACACGTATCGGCCAGAAAAAAACAGCAAGGCCAGCAGTGGCAGGCAGACCACCAGCAACATCTTGTGTGCCAATCCCAGCTTGTTCATCCCCTCTCCCCATTCCATTGTTGAAGTGGTCAATTATAAGTACGAGTGCCGAGAATAGAATCAGACGCCCGTCTCATGGCTGCTGATGAGGGACAAAGGCTGGCTTTTTTGCCATAATGCCGCCTCATTTCACGCCGACCGAGATACCATGACCGACGCTGTACACACTCTCAAGGGCCGTTTTCGTGGCTTTTACCCCGTCGTCATCGATGTTGAAACCGCCGGGTTCAATGCCAGGACAGACGCCTTGCTGGAGATCGCCGCCTATACCCTCAAGATGGATGAAGATGGCTGGCTCGCTCCCGATCAGGTCTTTCATTTTCACGTCGAGCCGTTCGAAGGCGCCAACCTGGAAAAGGCGGCGCTGGAGTTCACCGGCATAGACCCCTTCAATCCGCTGCGCGGCGCCGTCAGCGAGAAAGAGGCGCTGACCGAGATTTTCAAGGGCATTCGCAAAGGGATGAAGGAGAGCGACTGCAACCGCGCCATCATAGTGGCCCACAACGCCACCTTCGATCATGGCTTCGTCATGGCCGCCGCCGAGCGGGCCGGCCTCAAGCGCAATCCGTTCCATCCGTTTGCCACCTTCGACACTGCCGCCCTCTCCGGCCTGGCCCTTGGTCAGACAGTGCTGGCCAAGGCGTGCCAGAGCGCTCGCATCCCGTTTGACAATAAAGAGGCGCACTCGGCCCTCTATGACACCGAACGCACCACTGAGCTGTTCTGTCATATCGTCAACCGCTGGAAGAGCCTGGGTGGCTGGCCGCCAGCCCACCTGGATGATGCCCCCGTCGATGACGCGAACGAACACGCGGGATAAGCAACGAGCAAGAAGGCTGCCATGGCAGCCTTCTTCTATTGGGATACGGCATCAACGTGGTTTGACCAGAATGGCAGGCAGACCCGGACAGCACAGTTTTCAACCGCTCTGCTCCCCTCGCTCACCCCAACCCTGCGGGGATGCGTCTCACAGGCCAATTGCCTGATTTTTTACTCGACATTTGTCGTGATTTTCGCAAACTAACTGCCTTTCAAAAGACAGACAACCAATAACCATTAAAAGGAAGTCACATGAACCCTGTTGTTGTCGCGGTCTCGCTGATGCTGGTGCTCAGCCTGCTGCGGATCAATGTGGTGGTCTCGCTCTCCATCAGTGCCATCGTAGGTGGCCTGCTGGGTGGCCTGTCCCTGGCCGACACCCTCAGCACCTTCAGTGGTGGCCTGGGCGGTGGCGCAGAGATCGCTCTCTCCTATGCCATGCTGGGGGCTTTTGCGGTCGCCATCTCCCGCTCAGGGATCACCGACCTGCTGGCCCGCAAGGTGATCAACCAGCTGGGGCAAGATGCCAGCAGCTCGCGCATCCTCTGGGTCAAGACACTGCTGCTCGGCGCCGTCCTTTGCGTATCCGTCGCCTCCCAAAACCTGATCCCGGTCCACATCGCCTTTATTCCGATCCTGATCCCGCCGCTACTGCATGTAATGGCCAAGATGAAAGTCGACCGCCGCCAGGTGGCCTGTGTCATCACCTTCGGCCTGACCGCGACCTATATGCTGTTGCCGGTGGGCTTTGGTGGCATCTTCCTCAACAACATACTGGCCAAGAACCTGATCGACAACGGGGTACCGGTCAAGCTTGGCCAGCTGCCGATGGCCATGGCAATCCCTGTGCTGGGGATGTTCCTTGGTCTGCTGGTCGCCGTGTTCATCACCTACCGCAAGCCACGCCAGTATGACATGGACAAGATCCTGGCCGCCGAGCCCGAATCCACCGAGCTCAATCTCAACCATATCTGGGTTGCCCTGCTGGCCATCGCCGTCGCCCTCGGGCTGCAGCTGATGACCAACAGCATAGTGCTGGGTGCATTGGCGGGCTTTGTCATCTTCACCTGTGGCGGTGTCATCAAGTTTCGCGAGAGCCAGGACGCTTTCACCCAGGGCGTGCGCATGATGTCCCTCATCGGCTTCATCATGATCTCAGCCGCCGGCTTCGCCGCCGTGATGAAGGCGACCCAGGGGGTGGAGAGCCTGGTGCAATCCGTCTCTGCGGTGATCGGGGATCAAAAAGGCCTCGCCGCCTTCCTGATGCTGCTGGTTGGTCTCTTGATCACCATGGGGATAGGCTCTTCCTTCTCCACTGTGCCCATCATAGCCACCATTTATGTGCCGCTCTGTATCCACCTCGGCTTCTCCCCCATGGCGACCATGGCCCTGGTCGGCGCCGCCGGTGCACTGGGGGATGCAGGTTCACCCGCCTCGGATTCGACCCTGGGCCCCACGTCGGGTCTCAATGTCGATGGTCAGCACGACCATATCTGGGACAGCGTGGTGCCCACTTTTATTCACTACAATATCCCGCTCATCCTCTTTGGCTGGGTGGCAGCCATGGTGCTCTAGCGCTCGAACAAGCAGCAGACACGCAAAAGGCGACCTCGGGGTCGCCTTTTCATTGATAAAGGAGTGGTATCAACATGGTACGGAGCAACAGTGACATTGTGGGGAAAGCGGTAATAGCGCTAGCTAGCCCAACACCACCTCCTGCATAATGGCCCGATTGATAAAATAGCGATGACAGAACAGTAAAAAATCCTGTAAAGGAAGAGGCTTAGAGTAAAAATACCCTTGAATTTCGTCTACCCCGATGTTCAATACTGCATTGAGTTCATTACTATTTTCCACTCCTTCTGCCACCACCCGCACCCCGAGTTGATGCGAGAGCGTGGTAATGGCTTCTACAAACAGCGCCTGACGCGTATCACTGTCGATGGCAGTGATGAAGGATCTATCGATCTTAAGTTTGTCGAAGTAAAGCTCGCGCAAATATGAGAAAGATGACCAACCGGTCCCGAAGTCATCGAGAGCCACCCGCACCCCGATCTGGCGCAAGGAGTGGATTATCTGCTTGCTCAGCTCGATATCGTCCAGCGCAATGGTTTCGGTCAGTTCTACGATCAACTGCTGTAACCCCAGCGGTCCCTCGCTTGTCTTCGCTTCTACATTTGCAGCCAGTCCCATGTTGAACATAGAGCTGGAAAGGTTGACCGATATTTCAAGCGGTTCTATCAGATCGCTCGGGAAAATAGCCAGATCGTGTTGCAAACGCATGAAAATCCACACACCTAGATCCTCACCCAATCCGTTTTCTTCAGCTAGTGAGATGATGTCAAGTGGAGGGATAAAGCCATATTCCGGATGACGCCAGCGGATCAACGCCTCCGCACCGAGCCTTACAGCGCCTTGCCCGCGGACAATCGGCTGATAGTAGAGACTGAGCTGCTGACAATCGATACAACAGATGAGCGCACGAAGCTCGGCCGACAATCTACGGTTACGCAGATAGTGTTGATACATGCTGCTGGAGAAAACGACATACCGATGCAAGCGCCGCCGTTTGGCGCTGTCGAGCGCGATATCGGCAAATAGCAGCATCTCCTCCGGTGTATTGACAGGCCTGGCATATTGACTGACGCCCATGAACACTCGCACCCTATGCGCAGGATCTGCCGCAAATGCCAGCTCAGCAAGCTCACTACGCAACTGTTCCAGAAACGGGAAACGCAGGTAAGTAGGCATAACACCAGAAATAACGATGGCAAACTCGTCGCTACCGGTTCGAGCAACAAAGATCCCGGCGGTCAACGTATTACGGATCCGCTCGGCCAGCTGCTTGAGCAAGGCATCGCCGATCTCATAACCCAGACTGTCATTTACCTCCCTAAAGTGCCCCAGATCCACCACGCAAACAGTGATACTGCGTCCCCCACCTCGATGGGCTGCACGCTGCTTGAGATGTTTAAGGTGTTTGATAAGCGCAGCCCGGTTTGGCAGACCCGTCATTGTGTCATTCCAAGCCAGAAAGTGCTGATGACGCACCTCGCGAAACAGCACCAGCAGCATCACCATGGTCGCCAGCATCAAAAAAGCGAGGATGACAAAATTCTGAGTTCTTGAATCATTGAGTAACTCTCGCTGGGCAATGGCCGAGGGGCCGGTGAAATTTTTCACCATGACATTACGGATAGCCACCAAATCTCGGTTCAATTCATCAGAGAAATGGGCGAGTGGACTCGAGTCATGTCCTCCACTTATTACATCCTGCTCATACTGCTCGAACAAGGCCATGATCTTGCCAGCCGCCTTGCCAGCCCCGAAGCGTTCCCTGACAGACCTGGCCTCCTCCCCATGCAGAAACACGTCGAGCCGGTTCCAGGCAATATCAAAACGCTTGTTCATCTCCTCCTGGCTGACGGCACCGGCACGATAGAGCAACAGTGCTTCGTCAAACGCGTGGATCTCCAGCTCCAGTTGCGCCAAGGCCCAAGCTGAAAGTTGTGTGTAGCGAGTCACTGCATTAAAAGCGCGGTCATAGTTCCAGACTGACCAGATAGCGACGCCCAAAAATGTCGTCACCATGAGGATCAGGCTAAGAAACTTGCCGCGCAGCATGTTATTTGCTCTCGAGTGCCGTCAGTTGCCACACCATGCGGCTGTGATAGACCTCTTTGTTGAGCTCGGGGTACTCAGAGAGGGGATAAATAATCCAGAGCGGCCCCTTGTTGCGCAAGGTCAACACCTTGCCATCCTGTTTCTCGGCCAGCAGCACCGGGTACAGTTGCCCATCTTCTAGAGGTACCGATGCCCAGTAATCATTGATGGCAACAGCCTTGACCTCCAGGCTCTTGAGACCGTATATCCTGACAAGATCTCGCAGCAGCACTCCCCGATAGGTATGGTGACCCTCGGTCCAGGGGGTATGTGTTTTGACCTCTGTCTGCGGCAAGGCCTCAAATTCGGCACGGGTCAGCACCACCTCCCCTTTGCCATCACAACAGCCATCCCCCTTAATCTTCAGGAACGCGTCATCTGCCAGAGCCATTGCTGACACAAGATACCCGCATAGCAGAAGCCCCCGACCAAACCATCCACCCATAATGAACCTCCATGTAATACTGTTCGTTTTATTAATCTCACTCTGCCCATTTACATACAAACAATAGGGTATGAATTCAGACCAAAGTCGTAGCTATCTGGGTTCACTCAAGAAATCACTTGCTCCAAGTAGCTTCCGAATGACTCCAGAAGCATGGCATCGACGCTCCCCATGCAGCAACCGCATCGATAAATTTAAATGCTCTTGTGACTCTCATCTCTTTTCTGTGACGCCGATGAATAGCGACTGAGGATAGGCCGCGATGCCCGACCCCAAATGGCAGGCACAAAAAAGGCCGCTCGATGAGCGGCCTTTTTATCAATGCAATCAGGACTTAGCTGTCGCGGCGCTTGTTGCCACCGAACTTGCGATCCTTGTTGAAGCCACCTTCACGGCGCTCCCCGCTCTTGTTGAACGGACGGTCACCGCTGGGGCGGCGATCCTTGTTGAAAGGACGATCGCTGCGGGGCGGACGGGGAGCAGTATTGCTGCCAGCCGGCACCTCTGTGTAGCGACTGATCATCAGCGGACGCTGGCAAACACGAGCTTTCTTGATCACTTCCAGTACATCGGCGGTCATGCCCTTGGGCAGGTCGACGGTGGAGAAGTCATCAGCGATATCGATGTTGCCGATGAAACGGCTCTCGATGTTCGCTTCGTTGGCGATAGCGCCCACGATCTGGCCCGGCTTGACACCGTGATGGGCACCCACGTCTACGCGGTAGCGCTCCATCTCGACATCCGGGTTGTCTTTCAACGGACGCGGCTCGAGGGACGGCATGCGACGGGCAGGACGATCACCACGGTCAGCAAAATCACTGCCACCGTCACGGCGTTCGAAATCACGACCACCACGATCATTGCTGCTGAACTGCGGCTCAGGGATGGAGTCATCCAGCAGCAGCGGTTGATCACCTTGTACCAGCTTGGCCAGGGCGGCAGCCAGTTCCAGCGGATCGGCAGAATCTTCTTCGATCAGCTCGTTCACCAGGTTCAGATAGAGCTCAAGCTCTTCGCCCATCATGGTTTCCCGGATGCGCTCTTTGAACTTGGTCATACGGTGCTGGTTGATGTCCTCGGTGCTCGGCATCTTCATCGGCTCGATGGCCTGACGAGTGGCGTGCTCGATGGCGCGCAGCATACGACGCTCGCGGGGAGCAACAAACAGGATGGCCTCACCCTTGCGACCAGCACGACCGGTACGGCCGATACGGTGAACGTAGGATTCGGTATCGTAAGGAATGTCGTAGTTCACCACGTGGGTGATACGCTCGACGTCCAGACCACGGGCGACAACGTCGGTGGCGATCAGGATGTCCAGCTGGCCTTGACGCAGCTTGTCAACGGTACGCTCACGCAGCTTCTGCGGGATGTCACCGTGCAGCGCTTCACAAGCATGGCCACGAGCGGCCAGTTTGCCAGCCAGCTCTTCGGCAGCGTTCTTGGTACGCACAAAGACCAGTACGGCTTCGTACGGCTCGACTTCCAGCAGACGGGTCATGGCGTCCAGCTTGTGCAGACCGGTTACCTGCCAGTAGCGTTGACGGATGGTCGGTGCAGTGGAGGTCTTGGAGACGATCTTGATCTCTTTGGGCTGCTTCAGGTGCTTCTGGGCAACACGACGGATCTGGTCCGGCATGGTGGCAGAGAAGAGAGCAACCTGACGGGTGCTCGGGCACTGTTCCATGATCCAGTCCACGTCATCGATGAAGCCCATGCGCAGCATTTCATCAGCTTCGTCCAGCACCAGGGCTTTCAGACCGGAAAGATCCAGGTTCTTGCGACGGATCAGGTCCATCACACGGCCAGGAGTACCCACGACAACCTGGGCACCGCGACGCAGGGCGCGGGTCTGGGTTTCGTAAGAGGAGCCACCGTAGATGGGCAGGACGTGGAAGTCAGGCATGTGCTTGGCGTAACGTTGGCACGCCTCGGCAACTTGCAGGGCCAGTTCACGGGTCGGAGCCAGCACCAAAACCTGGGTGTTGCGGTTACCAGCTTCCAGACGAGACAACAGAGGCAAGGCAAAAGCAGCGGTCTTCCCTGTACCGGTTTGCGCCTGCCCCAGCAGATCGTGTCCCGCCATGAGGTGGGGAATTGCTGCGGCCTGGATCGGTGACGGGCGCTCATAGCCCACGTCTTGCAGCGCTTTCAATACAGGCGCGGCCAGTCCAAGCTCACTAAAAAGGGGCAGTTGTTCGGTATCAGACATAGATTCTTCCAGATTAAGGCAGGCGGCTAAGCACCGCGGAATAGCAAAAAGGCGGCGATTATAGCGCCACTTTGTTCTGCTGTCTTGAAAAATGTGATAGGCCTCTCAAGACGTTGGCAATTATAGAGGGATCTCGCGACTATGGCTTGCTTATTTTGCACTACTGGTGCGTTATTGCTGGTCACTCCCCGCTGGAGTCCTTGTCCCGCTTGTGTTTGAGCACCGCCATGGTCAACCGACTGGTGCACAACAAACGCCCACGTTCATCCCGAATTTCAATCTGCCACACCTGGGTCCTTGCCCCCAGATGCAGGGGCGAGCAACGTCCTGTGACCACCCCTTCCCGCTTGGCGCGCAGATGGTTGGCGTTCACCTCCAGTCCCACACAGTAGCTATCCGGCCCGACCGCCATATTGGCAGCCAGCGACCCGAGCGTCTCCGCCAGCACTACAGAGGCGCCGCCGTGCAACATGCCAAGGGGCTGATGGGTTCTATGGTCCACCGGCATGGTGGCTTCGAGCCAGTCGGGGCCAACATCCGTGTAGATGATATCGAGGTGGGCCATCAGGGTGTTGTGCGACGAGGCATTGAGCCCTTCCAGACTCATGGGCTTGCGCCAGATAGGGGCAGTATCGTGACTCATGGGGGTAGTGACTCCTCTGAGGTGAGAAACAGGTTGAAACAATCGGCAGGAAGCAAAGATGGGGCCCGGCAGCACAGCGGCAAGGCCCCATGGAAATAATCGCATTACCAGGGATAGGTGACGCCAGGCCACTCACTCCAAGGCGTATCACGCCCGGGCAGGCGCGGTGCAGACCAGCGCCATGCCTTGCCAAGCCAGGCACGCAGCTCGGTTTCCAGCTCGGCATCGGTCAGCGGCGCGTCGGCCACCTTCCAGAAGAAGAGCTCCACTTCCACCTCCGGCAATACCGAGGGGTAGAGATAGACGCCTCCCCAGAACTGCAACTCCCGATCCGGGCTCCACAGGCCATAGGAAAAGGAGCGCTTGGCCAGAAACTCGGCCTGCTGCCACTCCAGATCCCCCTCATGCTGGCTCAGGCTGAACTGGTCAGAGGGCCAGACATCCTGGGGGCGAAACAGTTGATGAAGCTGCTCCCGTTCACGCTGCATGGCCACAAACTCCACCACGGCCTGAGCCGGGGTGGCTGGCAACAGCAGGAAGTGCGGGTGCCGGTAGGCTTGCGGCACCCGAAAGCGCTTGGGAAAAGTCAGCATCAGAGCAGTTCCAGCAACGCCTGCAGCGGATGCTTGAGTTTCTCCCCCTCCATCCGCTTGACCTGACTGCGACACGAATAACCGGTAGCCAGACAGCGATCTTTGGGCAACCTCGACAGGGGCTCTGCCCAGCTGAGACCATAGATCCCCTTGGAATTCTCCACCTGTTTTGCATCGTGGCCATAGGTACCGGCCATGCCGCAGCAACCCACAGAGACAGGCTGCAAACGAGCACCGAAGCGGCTGAACAGGGTGCCCCAGTCACCGTGAGTCGAGGGCTTGGCCGTCTTCTCGGTGCAGTGGGCAAACAAATACCAGGGCTCAGCCTCTCCTTTTTCATCGACATCCGCGGTGGGCTTGGCAAGGGGCAGGGTGTCGGCCGGAAGAGAAAGCAGCCACTCCTGGGGCAACAACACCTGAAAATCGCCACGGGCCGCGCCGAGGGCCTTGGCATATTCGTCGCGATAGCAGAGCACCAGAGAAGGGTCCACTCCCACCATGGGAATACCCAGCGCCGCTATCTTGTTGAGGAACTGGGCGCTGTTGGCCGCGGTGCGCGCGAAGGCACGCAGGAACCCCTTAACGTGCTGGGGCTTGCCGTTGGGCTTGAATGGCAGCAGATAGGGTTGCAGCCCGAGCTTGCTGGCAAGTTTCACCAAGTCCCGCACCACGGGGGCGTCGTAATAACTGGTGAACGGATCCTGCACGATCAGCACCACTCTGGCACGCTGCTCGGCATTCATGGCCTCAAGGCCCGGCAAGTCGAAATAGCGCGCCTTGTTGTCGTGCAGGGATTCGGCCAGGGTCGGTACCGAGAGCAAGGGCACATCCACCATGCCGATGCTCTTCTCGGTCGCCTTCTGGGCCCACTCTTTTTCCAGGAAAAAGTTGACCAGTTTCGGCGCCTTGGCCAGCAGCGGCGCATAGCTCTCCACTGTGCCAACGAAGTAATCCTTGGGGCCCCGCAGATAGCGACTGTGGTAGAGCTGCATGAAACGGGCACGGAAAGTGGGCACATCCACCTTGATGGGGCACTGGCTGGTACAGGCTTTACACGCCAGACACCCCTCCATCGCCTCCATCACCTCGTGGGAGAAGTCATACTGGCCACGGGCACGGGCCAGGGTGTTGCGAAACTTGTCGACGATCGCCTTGAAGCGCAGGCCACCCGATTGCAGCGCAACTTCTTCGGCCAGGGGATCAAAGCCCTGCTCCGCCAGCTGGCGCAGCCATTCGCGCATCAAGCCGGCACGCCCCTTGGGAGAGTGACGTCTGTCTTTGCTGATCTTGACCGAAGGACACATGGGGGAGTCGGTTTCGAAGGTGAAACAGAGGCCATTGCCGTTGCAATCCATGGCACGGGTATAGCTTTCCCGCACTGCGATGGGGATCTGGCGGTCGAACTTGCCGCGCTTGGGCCCATCCACTGACACAAGCGGAGCTCCGCTGCCATAAGGCATGCAGATCTTGCCCGGGTTGATGCGGTTGTCGGGGTCAAAGGCGCCCTTGACCCGCTGCAACTCCTCCCACAGCTCGCCGAAGAAGGCGGGGCTGTATTCGGAGCGAAAACCCTTGCCGTGCTCCCCCCACATCAAGCCGCCATATTTGGCGGTGAGCGCCACCACCTGATCCGAGATGCGGCGCAGCAGCACCTCCTGCTCGGGGTCGCACAAGTCCAGCGCGGGACGCACGTGCAATACCCCCGCATCGACGTGGCCGAACATGCCGTAGTCGAGGCCGTGGCCGTCGAGCAGGGCGCGAAACTCCATGATGAAATCGGCGAGCGACTCAGGGGGAACGGCCGTGTCTTCGGTGAAGGCCACCGGTTTTTTACGCCCTTCGGCGTTGCCAAGCAGCCCCACCGACTTCTTGCGCATGGCGTAGATGGTCTCGATGCTCGGCAGGTGACTGCACACCTGATAGCCGATAACTCCCGCCTCCCCTTGCGCCAGCAGCTCATCGATGCGCCGGCACAATTCAGCCACCTTGGCCTGATGCTCTTGCTCGTCGGTATCGGCAAACTCGACGATATTGAGCCCTTGCAGATCCTTGCCGGGCACGTCCTCAATGAACGCCTTGACCGAGTGCCAGATGATGTCGGCACGGGCCAGTCCCAGCACGCGGGAATCCACCGTCTCCACCGACAGGGCCTGCGCCTGCACCATAAAGGGGGCATTGCGCAGGGCCGAGGGGAAGCTGTCGTACTTGACGTTGACCAGGGTCCGGTAACGGGGGATGGGTGTGATATTGAGCCTGGCTTCGGTGATGAACCCCAGGGAGCCTTCCGAGCCGCACAGTACCCGGCTCACATCCAGGGTGTCGGTGTCGGGGGCATAGAGGTGCTTGAGATCGTAACCGGTCAGAAAACGGTTGAGCTTGGGGAAAGTGGCTTCGATGTCGGCGCGTCGCTCGCGGCCGATGCGATACAGGGTGCGGTAGATCTCCCCTTCCCGACTCTCGAGGGCCAGCTTGTCTTCAAGACGGGAGCCATTGACCGGCTCTGTGACCATGATGTCACCGTTTTCCAGCACGGCTTTCAAGCCCAGCACGTGATCCGAGGTTTTGCCGTAGACGAGCGACCCCTGCCCGGAGGCATCGGTGTTGACCATGCCGCCCAGAGTGGCGCGATTGGAAGTGGAGAGATCCGGCGAGAAAAAATAACCATGGGGTTTCAAGTAGGCGTTGAGCTGATCCTTGACCACCCCGGCCTGAGCGCGCACCCAGCCCTCTTCCAGATTAATTTCCATGACCTGGTTCATATAGCGGGAGAGATCGACGATAATGCCGCCGCCCAGGGATTGGCCATTGGTGCCGGTACCGCCGCCGCGAGGGAAGAAACTCAAGGCTGCGTACTCGGGCCCCCGTGCCAACTTGAGCATCACTGCAATGTCATCCGCACTGCGCGGATAGAGCACCGCCTGAGGTACAACCTGATAGACGCTGTTATCCGTCGCCATCGCCAACCGGCTTGCATAAGACTTTTCGATATCACCACGAAATGCTGATCGCGCCAGCAACTCAAGAAACTGCAGGGTTGTAGGTGACAAACTGTCCTGGTAATCGAGTCTCGGGATCATGAATCCTTGTTCCCATCCTTTGCTTGATGCCGGCACTCCGGCGACAAAGACTGCCCTGGCTGCCTCTTTGCGGGTATCAGGGCCAGTCTGCTCACATGTGAGCGGGCAGTATATCAGCTAGAAAACCGCTTACGCTTGGCAATATTCACCATTTGAAAGGAGGATTGTTATGGCTCACCACAGCCATGTTATCAGTACGTTTATTACCACAGAGAAACAGGCCTTGACCCTGTCACTGTTCGGCAGCATCGCCTTTGCCCTCTTCGGGATTGGCTATGGTCTGCTGGTTGGCTCCCACGCCATCATGCTCGATGGCATCTTCAGCCTGTTCAGCATGGGCATGACAGGCCTTGGGCTGGTTACCGCCTATCTGGTTACCCGCCCCTCAGATGACCGCTTTCAGTATGGCTACGCTCACTTCGAGCCCATTGCCAACGTCATCAACGGGATCATCATTTTGCTGCTCTGTCTCGGCGCCCTCTACAGCGGCATCACGTCACTGCTGGCCGGTGGTCGCGAGATAGATCTCGGTCACGCCCTCATCTGCGCCGCCATCTCCACCTTCTTGTGTGCACTTATCTATGTTGTCGAGGCGCGAATGGCCAAGCGGTTCAACTCGGAGCTGGTGCGCGTCGATTCCGAAGAGTGGCTGGTCGACACCATTTTAAGCGCCACCCTGCTGGTGGGCTTTCTGGTCGCCATGGGCCTCGATGCCATGGGCCATGGTCAATACAACCGTTACATAGACCCCATGCTGGTCTCTCTGCTGGCCCTGTGCGCCACCCTCATTCCCATCAAGGTGCTGAGCCGCAATCTGCGAGAAGTGTTGAAGATTGCCCCCAAGGGAGATGTATCCCAGCGGGTCGCAAGCGAAATTGAAGCTCTGCGCCAGCGCCATGGCATCGAGTGCTACAGCCATCTGGCCAAGAGCGGTCGTCGCTTCGATCTGGAGTTGAACATACTGGTGGCACCGGGGCAGGAGTGGCCTGTCGAGCGCCAGGATGCCCTGCGCCAGGAGCTCTGGTCACGCCTCGGAGATACCCTGGGGGATGCCTGGCTCTCGGTCTGCTTCACCCGCGAAAAACGCTGGTTGTAACGACCCACAGGGGGAGTGCAGCCAGGCTGCCTCCCCTGCGTCATCACATCTTCATCGCCCTGCTCTTGCCAAAGCGCCGATTCTCGCTATCATCAGGGCTCATTTTTAACCTGAGGTTTTATTGCCCATCATGGACAACCCCCGAAGTTACCTTTCGTTTCTTCCTGTCAAACTCTGTCTTTACCTGCTTCATCAGCGCCTCTGAATAACGCCATTGCCTTGCACTGCCGCGGCCACCGTTGCCGTGACTGATACCCGCTCTGTCTGTATTTATTGAGGTCATTACATGGAATTGCTGCTGGATCCCCACATCTGGGTTGGTCTGTTTACCCTGATCATTCTGGAAATCGTGCTCGGGATAGACAACCTGGTCTTCATCGCCATCCTGGTGAAAAAACTGCCCCCCGCCCAGCGGGATCGTGCCCGTATCATAGGCCTGTCACTGGCGCTGCTGATGCGCCTGGCCCTGCTCAGCGTGATGTCATGGCTGGTCACCTTGACCACCCCCATCCTTCACCTCGGTGATTTTGCCTTCTCCGGTCGGGATCTCATCCTGATGGGCGGTGGCCTGTTCCTGCTGTTCAAGGCCACCACCGAGCTCCATGAGCGGCTGGAATCCAAACAGCCAGAAGATGGCCCGGTCGGCGTCTATGCCAGCTTTGGCGTGGTGATCACCCAGATCCTGGTGCTGGATGCCATCTTCTCGCTGGACTCCATCATCACGGCAGTGGGCATGGTGGAACATCTCTGGGTCATGATGGCGGCCGTCACCATCGCCATGGTGGTGATGGTGCTCGCGTCAAAGCCGCTGACCCGCTTCGTCAACGCCCACCCCACAGTGGTGGTGCTCTGCCTGAGCTTCCTGCTGATGATAGGCTTCAGCCTGGTGGCGGAAGGGTTCGGTTTCCATATTCCCAAGGGCTACCTCTACGCGGCCATCGGTTTCTCCGTGCTTATCGAGTTCTTCAACCAGTTGTCCCAGCGCAGCGCAGAGCGTCATGAGGCCAAGTTGCCCCTGCGCGAGCGCACCACTGCCGCCATCTTCAAACTGATGGGCAGCAAGGCGTATCAGGACAGGCCGGATGATGATCTGGATGCACCGACACCCGAGCCGCTGAGCTTCGGGGAAGAGGAGCGCTACATGGTGACCGGGGTACTGTCCCTTGCCGATCGATCCATCCGCACCATCATGACCCCTCGCTCCGACATGGCGTGGATCGATGTCAATGACTCGGTCGAAGAGATCCGTGCCGTGTTGCAACGGGAACCCCACAGCCTGTTCCCGGTTTGTGACGGCGATCTGGACGAGGTCATAGGCGTGCTCAAGGCGCGGGATCTGCTGTTTGCCCTCAACGAGGGGCAGTCCCTGACAGAGCTGGCCAAACAGAATGACCCCATTATCGTGCCCCAGACCATCAACGTGATCCGCTTGCTGGCAGAGCTGCGCAAGGCCAAAGGCAGCCTCATTCTGGTCGCCGACGAGTTTGGCGTCATCCAGGGCCTGGTGACCACCCACGATCTGCTGGAAGCCATCGTCGGCGAGCTGCCTGATGAAGACGAAACCCCGGACATGGTGCCTGATGGCGAGAGCTGGCTCATCAATGGCAGTACCAACATCCACCATGTGGAGCAGGTGCTGGAATACGAGGGGCTGGTGAGTGACAGCGATGAATACGTGACGCTCGCGGGCATGCTGCTCTCCCACTTCGGCACACTGCCGACTCCGGGCCAGCAGCTGCAATTGCAGCAGCTGCATTTCGAGGTGATCGAAGTCAGCGAGCGTCGCATCGAACGGGTGCGGGTCACACCGTTGACTCCCTGATCACACGAACCGCACCACCAACCAAAAAAGAGGGCCAAGCGGCCCTCTTTTTTATGGCTGTTTGCCGCTTGACGCTTGATTGCTGCATCAAGTGCAATTCTTTTCTGCAATTACCCCTCTTTTTCACAAATAAAAGCAGGGCTAGAGTGGCCTCAATCCACCATGAGGAACACAAAATGAGCCACGACAACCTGTTCTGCCCGCTGCGTCTGGGCCAGTTGCACCTTAACAACCGCATCGTCATGCCCCCCATGACCCGCTCCCGTGCCAGCCAGCCCGGTGACGTGGCCAACGCCATCATGGCAACCTATTACGCCCAGCGCGCCGAGGCCGGCCTCATCATCAGCGAAGGCACCCAGATAGACCCGCTGGGCAAGGGCTACGCCTGGACCCCCGGGATCCACAGCGCCGAGCAGGTAGCGGGCTGGAAGGGGGTGACCGATGCAGTCCACGCCAAGGGGGGCACCATCTTTGCCCAGCTCTGGCACGTGGGGCGCGTCACGCATACTGACAATATTGGCGGGGCCAAGCCCATCTCTTCGTCTGCCATCAGAGCAGAAGGGGTGCGGGTATTTGTCGATAACGGCAGCGATGCTCCCGGTTTTGTCGAGACCACAACCCCGCGCGCCATGACCCAGAGCGACATAGATGCGGTAGTGGGCCAGTTCCGCCAGGCGGCTCGCAATGCCCTGAACGCCGGCTTTGACGGCATAGAGCTGCACGCTGCCAACGGTTACCTCATCAACCAGTTCCTCGACTCCGAGTCCAATACCCGCACCGACAACTACGGTGGCTCGCTGGAAAATCGCCTGCGTTTCCTCAAAGAGGTGACACAAGCGGTCAGTGCCGAAATCGGGGCGGACAGGGTCGGAGTGCGGCTCGCACCGCTCACCACCCTCAACGGCACCGTTGATGCCAACCCGCAAGAGACCTATCTGGCCGCCGCTCGCTTGCTGGGTGAACTGGACGTCACCTATCTGCATATCGCCGAAGCAGACTGGGACGATGCGCCCCTGATGGCGGAAAACTTCAAGCAGGGATTGCGAGATGCCTTCCCCAACACCCTCATCTATGCGGGCAAGTATGACGGTGAGCGGGCGCGTGCCGCCCTCAAGGCGGGCTGGGCCGACATGATTGGCTTTGGTCGTCCCTTCGTGGCCAACCCGGATCTGCCGAACCGGTTGCGCCACGGCTACCCCCTCGCCCCCCACGATCCGGCGACCCTTTTTGGCGGTGGTGAGAAGGGACTGACCGACTACCCGACCTATCAGGCGCTAGCCGAGACGCAGTCAGCCTGAGACGGAAAAGCCGCCCACCTCGGTCACAAAGCCGCACAGTAAAACGCGCCCGCTATTGATGCGGGCGCGTTTTTTGGGGTGTGGCGTCAGCGAGCCAGACGTCAGTAGAGAGCAACGCCATAACAGGCGGCGTAGCTTCTTATTTCCCGGGTCAGCCGCGCCTTGTCCGCCAGGCTGAGCCAGCTCGCCTCGACGGCATTGAGCGACAAGCGGCAAAGCTGGTTCATGCTGGCGCCAAGATCATGGGCCAGGGCGTGGAAGTTGGCTGCCATGTAGCCGCCAAAATAGGCGGGATCGTCGGAGTTGATGGTGACGCACAGCCCCTGCTCCAGCAGGGTCAGCACATTGTGATGGGCCATTCGCTCAAACACTCTCAGACGGGTATTGGAAAGGGGACAGACGGTGAGCGGCAACCGGGTATCGGCCAGATAACGCAGCAGGTCGGGATCATCGACGCAGCGCACCCCGTGATCGATGCGGCGTACCTGCAGCTCATGAATGGCCTGCCAGATATACTCGGCCGGCCCTTCTTCACCTGCGTGGGCCACCACAGGCAGCCCCAGCTCGCGACAACGGGCAAAGACCCGGGCAAACTTGGCGGGGGGATTGCCCTTCTCCCCCGAATCGAGACCAATGCCGTGAATGCGGGCGAGAAAAGGCATGGCATCGTCCAGGGTGGCGAACGCCGCCTCTTCACTCAGATGACGCAGAAAACTCATGATAAGCCGCCAGCTGATACCCAGCTCCCGCTCCCCCGCCTGCAGCGCCCGCTCTATGCCCCCCAGCACGGTGGCAAAGGGGATACCTCGGGCGGTGTGGGTTTGCGGGTCGAAGAAGATCTCCACATGTACCACCTTGTCGACGGCGCAGCGCTTGAGATAGGCCCAGGTGAGATCGAAAAAATCCTGCTCTGTGATGAGTACGCTGGCGCCAAGGTAGTAGAGATCGAGGAAGGATTGCAGACAGTCAAAGTCATAGGCGGCGCGCACGCTCCCCACGTCGGACCAGGGCAGCACCACCCCGTTGCGGGCGGCCAGCATAAACATCAGCTCCGGCTCGAGTGACCCCTCTATATGCAGGTGCAACTCCAGCTTGGGCAAACCGGCAATAAAGTTATCCATGATGACGGCTCCATCAGCACACAGACAGCGAGACCTGCCACTTGCAGAGCGGATCCCTTCCCTCTCCCTTTTCATTGTGTACCTATCTCGCCTGGTAGGGGGAGACTTGTCATCAAACCGACTTATAATGGCGTCACAAAAACAACATAACTGATTGAAGATATTAAGAGTTGGCGTCCGCCCCGCGTTCACTCTTGTGCCCTATACAAAGGAGTTCCCATGAAAAAAAGCGTCATCTGTGACATCGACGGCGTCATTCTGCACAACAACGATCTCATCCCCGGTGCCGACCGCTTCGTCCATCGCCTGCTGGAACAGGGCACCAAGCTGTTGTTCCTCACCAACTACCCGGCCCAGACCCAGAAAGATCTGCAAAACCGCTTCCGCTCCGCCGGGATCGAAGTGCCGGAGGAGTGCTTCTACACCTCCGCCATGGGCACAGCCGATTTTCTCAAACGCCAGGATGGCAAGAAGGCCTATGTGATTGGCGAAGGGGCCCTGACCCACGAGCTCTACAAGGCCGGTTTCACCATCACCGACATAGACCCCGACTTCGTGGTCGTGGGCGAGACCCGCAACTACAACTGGACCATGATGCAGCTGGGGGCCAAGTTCGTGGATCAGGGGGCCCGCTTCATCGCCACCAACCCCGATACCCATGGCCCCATGATGCATCCAGCCTGCGGCGCCCTCTGCGCCCCCATAGAGCGGATGACGGGCAAGAAGCCGTTTTATGTGGGCAAGCCGAGCGCCTGGATCATTCGCGCGGCATTGAACCGGATGGAGGCCCACTCCGACGACACCATCATCATCGGCGACAACCTGCGCACCGATATTCTGGCGGGCTTCCAGGCCGGTCTTGAAACCGTGCTGGTGCTGTCAGGGGTGAGCAAGGTCGCGGATATCGATCGCATGCCGTTTCGCCCGAACCACATCTTCGACTCAGTCGTGGATATCGATATCGTCTGATGTGATCACAGGAGTCATCCATGGAACCGCTCTTCATTGCCGTCGCCTTCGCCTGCGGCATGCTGGTCAACCTGGTGGGGCTGCCGCCCCTGATCGGCTTTCTCGCCGCCGGTTTTGTGCTCAACGGCCTCGGCTATCAAAGCTCCGAAGTACTGACCACGGTGGCCGAGCTGGGGGTGACCCTGATGCTGTTCACCATAGGCCTCAAGCTCAACATCAAGACCTTGCTGCGCCGGGACGTGTGGGGCACTGCCACCGTCCATATCCTGCTCTCCAGCGGCCTGTTCTGGGTGATCCTGCTCGCCTGCAAGGGGGTCGGCATGACCTTGATGCTGGATCTGGAGTGGCCCCACGCCATCATGCTGGGGTTTGCCCTCTCTTTTTCCAGTACCGTCTTTGCGGTCAAGGTGCTGGAAGATCGCAGCGACATGAATGCCCTCTATGCCAAGCTGGCCATAGGGGTGCTGATCATGCAGGACATCTTCGCGGTAGGTTTTCTGACCGCCTCCACCGGCAAATTGCCCAGTATCTGGGCGCTCTGGATACTGGCGCTGCCCTTCCTGCGGCCCCTGCTGTTCAAGCTGCTGGAGCGGGCCGGTCACGGTGAATTGCAGATGCTGATGGGGATCACCCTGGCCCTGGTGCTGGGGGCCGCCGCCTTTGAGGCTGTCGGCTTGAAGCCGGACCTGGGGGCCCTGGTGATCGGCATGTTGCTGGCTTCCCACCCGGCGGCAGCGGGGATGGCAAAATCCCTGTTCAGCCTCAAGGATCTGTTCCTCATCTGCTTTTTCCTCTCCATCGGCCTCAACGGCATGCCGACCCAGGAAACCATGTGGATGGCACTGGTGCTGATGCTGGCACTGCCGCTCAAAAGCGCCCTCTACTATCTGGTCTACAGCGGTGCCCGGCTGCGGGTGCGAACCGCGTTACTCTCGACGCTGGCACTCACCAACTACTCGGAGTTCGGCCTGATCGTGGCCGCCATCGCCGCCAAAGCGGGCTGGCTCTCACACGAATGGCTGGTCGCCCTATCGCTGGCACTGGCGGGCAGCTTCATGCTGTCGGCCCCGCTCAATAGCTACAGCGAGTGGATCTATCAGCACATAGGCCCCTGGTTGCGCCGCCTGCAATCGGACACCCTGCACCTGGATGACAGGCCCATCGAACTGGGGGATGCAGAGGTGATCATCCTCGGCATGGGGCGCATCGGACAGGGCGCCTATCATGAGCTGGAGCGCAAATACGGCAACGTCATACTGGGGGTCGAAAACAACGGGGACAAGGCACCCCTGCTGCGCGAACAGGGGATGAACGTGCTGGAAGGGGATGCCACCGATACCGACTTCTGGGACAAGGTGATCCTCTCCCATCAGGTTCAGCTGGTGATCCTCGCCATGCCCCACCACTCGGGCAACCTCTACGCCATCGACAAGCTGCGCAGCCACGGTTTTCACGGCAAGATAGCGGCCATAGTCCGCTTCGAGGATGACATCGCCTCCCTGCGTGAACAGGGCGTCGATGCGGTGTTCAACGTCTACGACGAGGCAGGCAGCGGCTTCGCTCGCCACGTCATCAGGCAGTTGCAGCCACTCGACACCGAGGCAACCCTTGTCAACGGGGGGCCTCCTCGTTTAACTTAACGTCAACATTGTTAAACAAACTAAACGAGTGCGGGGCCAGGATGGCCCCGCACCCTCAATCTCTCACTCACCATTGGCAAGGATGCACCATGAAAACCCTCAACGACTGGGTATTGCTCCACCAGCACGCCGTCTCCCCCACCCCGCTCACGCCCCCAGCCGAGCGTATCAAGGCCGGCAGCCCTGAACAAACCCTCTGGAACCACTACTCGGATCCCAGCCAGCAGTTTCATGTGGGCTTCTGGGCCTGCGAGCCGGGGCGCTGGGCCATCCACTACACGGAGCACGAATATTGCCAGCTGCTGGAAGGGGATGTGGTGATCCACGACAGCCTGGGGGGTCAACTTGCCCTCAAACCGGGGGATCAGTTCGTTATTCCGGCCGGCTTTGTCGGGGAGTGGGAGACACTCACCCCCTGTCGCAAGGTCTATGTGATCTTCGAGCCCGCCACCGCTTGACGTTGGCGTCAACTCGCCCTGTTTTTCCGCTCAACCCATCTGCCCGTCTGCTTGACGTTTACGGCATGATTTTCTGCGGTTTTCCCGCTTGCAAAAGGTTTTTGCGCTAGGCATTGTGATTGACGAGGAATGTAAATGGAATTTCGAGCCCGTATGTGGGGGGCTCCTATAAAAATCAAGAGGATTACCGCCAATGTGTTCTATTTTCGGCATTCTGGACATCAAATCCGATGCAGCAGCCTTGCGCAAATCGGCCCTGGAGATGTCCAAGCGATTGCGTCACCGCGGTCCTGACTGGTCCGGCATCTACAGCTCAGACAAAGCCATACTGGTGCACGAGCGCCTGGCCATCGTCGATCCGGGCAATGGCGCCCAGCCGCTCTACAACCCGGAGCGCACTCACGTATTGGCCGTCAACGGCGAGATCTACAACCACAAGGAACTCGAGAAGAACCTCAAGGTCGACTTCCAGTTCCAGACCCACTCCGACTGCGAGGTGCTGCTGGCACTCTACAAGGAGAAGGGCCCCGCCTTTTTGGACGATCTCAACGGCATCTTCGCCTTCATCCTCTATGACGCCGAGCAGGATGCCTACCTGATTGGTCGTGACCACATGGGGATCATCCCCCTCTATACCGGTCGCGACGAGCACGGCAACTTCTATGTCGCCTCCGAGATGAAAGCCCTGGTGCCGGTTTGCAAGAGCGTCGAAACCTTCCCGCCCGGACATTACCTCTGGAGCAAGGATGGCGAGCTCAAACAGTGGTACAAGCGCGACTGGATGGAGTACGGCGCGGTCGAGCACAAGGTCAGCGACAGAGCGGAACTGAAAGCCGCGCTGGAAGCGGCCGTCAAGCGTCAGCTGATGTGCGACGTGCCCTATGGTGTGCTGCTCTCCGGCGGGCTGGATTCGTCCGTCATCTCCGCCATTGCCAAGATCTACGCCGCCCGCCGGGTGGAGGACGATGGCAACAGTGCCGCCTGGTGGCCGCAGCTGCACTCCTTTGCCGTGGGGCTGGAAGGCTCGCCGGATCTCGCCGCCGCCCGCAAGGTGGCCGACCATCTGGGCACGGTTCACCATCAGATCCACTTCTCGGTACAAGAGGGGTTGGATGCCCTGCGGGACGTCATCTATCACCTCGAGACCTATGACGTCACCACCATCCGCGCTTCTACCCCCATGTACCTGATGGCCCGTTATATCAAGGCGATGGGCATCAAGATGGTGCTCTCCGGTGAAGGTTCCGACGAGCTGTTCGGTGGTTACCTCTACTTCCACAAGGCGCCCAACGCCAAAGAGTTCCACGAAGAGAACGTGCGCAAGCTCGCTTCCCTGCACCTGTATGACTGCCTGCGGGCCAACAAGTCCATGGCCGCCTGGGGTGTGGAAGGCCGCGTGCCCTTCCTCGACAAGGAGTTCATGGACGTGGCGATGCGCCTCAATCCTGCCGACAAGATGTGTGGCAACGGCAAGATCGAGAAGCACATACTGCGTGAAGCCTTCGAGGAGCTGTTGCCCCACGAAGTGGCCTGGCGCCAGAAGGAGCAGTTCTCCGACGGCGTGGGTTACTCCTGGATTGACAGCCTCAAGGCCATGGTCGAGGTCGAAGTGACGGACCAGATGTTCGAGGCGGCGGCATTCCGATTCCCCGTCAACACACCGCTCACCAAGGAGGCCTATTTTTATCGCGCCATCTTCGACGAGCACTTCCCGCTGGAGTCCGCTGCCCGTACCGTGCCCTACGGCAAGTCGGTCGCCTGCTCCACTCCGACCGCCTTGGAGTGGGATGCCAAGTTCAAGGAGATGGCCGACCCGTCAGGCCGCGCAGTGATGGACGTCCACCAGCAGAGTTACTGACAGGCTGACGGGTATGCGCAGATAAGCAAATACCCGCGACCAAGCCAGTCCATCACTGCCAAGCCCCTCACTCAGCTGAGGGGCTTTTGTTTTTCCGCGTCTATCCATTTCCATTTTTCGCATATTCCCTGCCACGCTTGCCGCTTGGCGAAGGGGTTCACTCGTGTCACATTGTTGCGGCTTGGAAGCAACGAATGACAACACAAGGAGAAAAGGATGAAACGACTGCTATTGCCGCTGGTGCTTGGCACGGCCCTGTTCCATGGCGAGGCGTACAGCACCGGCCATCTCTGGGCCAAGGCGCTGCCCGATTACAGTCAGGGATATGACGAGCAGCGGGATCCGGCGCAGGATCTGGCCTCCGCCACCGCCAAGGCACAGAGGGAGGGCAAGAAGGTGTTGCTGCTGGTAGGCGGAGAATGGTGCAGCTGGTGCCAGGAGATGAACCACTTCCTGGACCGGGAGCCAACCCTTGCCAGTCAGTTCAACCAGACCTTCGTGGTGGTCAAGGTGAACGTCAGCAAGGCGAACAAGAACGAGCCCTTCCTGAAACGCTACCCCGAGTACCTGGGGGTGCCCCACTTCTACGTGCTGGATGCCAAGGGCAAGCTGCTGGAATCGGTCAATACCGGGCTGCTGGAGAAGGGAAAGAGCTACGACGAGGCAAAATTCGGCAAGTTTATCGCCTTCTTCCAACCCAAGACGGCCCGCAGCTGACCCGCCAATTGATGCAACCCTGTCATGGATAAGCCCAGACTCACCACACAAGGACAAAGAGATGATACGGATACTGGGCAAGGCCTCGTCAATCAATGTGCGCAAGGTGCTGTGGACCTGCGCCGAGACGGGTCTCCCTTTCGAGCTGGAGGAGTGGGGAGCGGGCTTCAAGCCGACGGATACCCCCGAATTCCTGGCAATGAACCCGAACGCCATGGTGCCTGTCATTCAGGATGGCGACTTCACACTGTGGGAATCAAATACCATCATCCGCTACCTGGCTGCCCGCTACGGCCAAGCCACTCTCTATCCAGCCGAGGCACGCGCGAGGGCCATGGTCGATCAATGGATCGACTGGCAAGCATCGGATTTGAACGCCGCCTGGCGCTACGCATTCCTGTCGCTGGTCAGGCATTCGTCCTTGCATCAGGACAGCCGGGCACTCAGCGCTGGATGTGCGGATTGGTCCAGATACATGCAGATCCTGGATCGGCATCTCCAGGCAACCGGTGCTTATGTGGCTGGGCGCCGCTTCTCGCTCGCGGATATTCCCATCGGCCTGTCGGTCAACCGCTGGCTGGAAACGCCGTTTGAACGTCCATCACTGCCGGCCGTGAGTGACTACTACCAGCGATTGAGTGAGCGGCCCGGCTTTCGCCTGTATGGATGCAACGGGACGCCATGAGGTGAATCGAGCGGGAGGGGGACAACAGCGTTGAGCAGTGCGGGTTGGGCCGGTGTCATGCAGCCCAACCCGCATGCACAATGTCAGACCTGCGCATCCGGCTGATTAGCGGGTGCGGCCTTGATAAAGGCCTGCAGCTGCTCGCAGTTGGCGACGATGCGCGCAATGGTGGGGTACTCATCCAGCGTCATGTCGTAGCGGCGGGCGTTGTAGACCTGAGGCACCAGCATGCAATCGGCCAGGGTCACCTCGTTGCCGACGCAATAAACACCGGCCGTGGTCATCAGCAAGGGTTCGAGCACCCTGAAGGTTTCGTCAATCCAGTGGCGATACCAGGCATCACGCTGCGCCTTGCCCAGCCCCAGATCCTGCTCCAGATAGGTGAGCACCCGCAGGTTGTCGAGGGGGTGCGTGTCGCAGGCGATCATGTTGACTATCTGGCGCACCCTGGCCCGCGCCTGGGCGGCCGAGGGCATCAGCGGATAGGCGGGATAGGTTTCGTCGAGGTACTCAATAATGGCAACCGACTGACCGAACTGCACATCCCCGTCGATAAGAAAGGGCACCAGCCCCTGGGGATTGACACGATGATAAGCCTTCTCGCGCTGCTCGCCCTGCCGCAGGTTGACCGGGTGATACTCATAATCGAGCCCCTTGAGCTGCATGACTATCCGTACCCGATAACTTGCCGATGAACGCCAATATCCAAACAACTGCAACATAATCTGTCCCTGTGTTGGCAGGTGCACGGGCACCTGCCGTTCACCAGTCGGCCCTGTGTCCGCGCTGGCTTATTCACTTCGTCTGGCTGGCATCCTGTTGCGTGACTTTTTGCAAAATGGTGCCGAACAGACTCATCCCGTTGCGATCCTGCATCGCGATGGACACTGTATCACCAAAGCACAGAAAGGGTGTAGTGGCTTGACCTGACTCGATAATTTCCAACATCCGCCGTTCAGCGAGGCAGGAGGAACCGGCGCTGCGGTCATAGTTGGAGACAGTCCCCGAGCCGATAATGCAGCCCGCCCCGAGCGGCCGGGTTTTGGCGGCATGGGCAATCAGCTCGAAGAAGTTGAAGGTCATGTCCACCCCGGCGTTGGGCGCGCCAAACAGCGCGCCGTTGAGATAAGTTTCCAGCGGCAGATGCACCTTGCCCTCCTGCCAGTCACTGCCCAACTCGTCCGGCGTGATGGCCACCGGCGAGAAGGCGCTCGACGGTTTGGACTGGAAGAAGCCAAAGCCCTTGGCAAGCTCGCCCGGGATGAGGTTGCGCAGGCTCACGTCGTTCACCAGCATCAGCAGCTTGACGTGGGCGGCGGCCGCCTGCGGGCTCGTCCCCATGGGTACGTCATCCGTAATGATGGCCACTTCCGACTCGAAATCGATACCCCACTCCTCCGAGCCCATCACTATGGGGCCACGGGGCGCCAGGAAGCAATCCGAGCCGCCCTGGTAGATCAGGGGATCGTGCCAGAAGCTTTCCGGCATTTCGGCGCCGCGGGCCTTGCGCACCAGCTCCACATGGTTGACGTAAGCGCTGCCGTCGGCCCATTGGTAGGCACGGGGCAAGGGCGAGAGACACTCACTCTCATCAAACGGGAAGGCATCGGCACAGGTGCCATCGTTGAGGGTCTGATAGATGGAGGCCAGCTTGGGCTCGTTCTCAGCCCACTCATCGAGGGCCGACTGCAGGGTGGGGGCGATGGATGGCACCCGCACCGCACGGCTCAAGTCGCGGCTGACCACCACCAGGGCACCATCGCGCTTGCCATTGTTCAAGGTTGCAAGTTTCATAAAAATCCTTATTTGCCAGTGGCAGTCGAAAGTTCGGGACGCTGCCAGCTGCTGACATAGCGCGGGTTTTCTATCCCCTCACACAGGCCGCCAACATTGAGCGCATCGCGGGTATCCAGCATCACGGCCACCTCGTCGGTGAACTTCTTGGCATAGGCCTGCCCCGCCGCAAACGCCTTGGGATGGGGGCCGTGGGTAAATCCGGCGGGGTGGAAGGTGACCATGCCCCGCTCGATATTGTCGCGACTGAAGAAGTCCCCTGCGTGATAGAAGAGCACCTCATCGTAGTCGTCGTTGCTGTGGTAGAAGGGCACCTTGAGGGCGCCGGGGTCACTCTCTATGGGGCGCGGCACGAATGTACAGATGACGAACCGGCTCGCCACGAAGGTGGAGTGGGCCGAGGGCGGCAAGTGGTAGCGGTGGCTCATCAGCGGGCGAATGTCGCGCCAGTTGAGGCGCACCACGCACAAGTCCCCGTGCCAGCCCTGGGCATCCAGCGGATTGAAGGGCCAGGTGATGACCGACACCTGGTTGTGGCGCTTGACCTGCAGCGACCAGGGATTTTCATCCTGCTGGGCCAGAAAGCGTTCATTGATGGCGGGCACATCCAGCGCCGCCGGGTCAAAGATGGCGTGATTGCCCACCAGTCCCTTGTCCGGCAGCTGATAGCTGTCGTTGGTCGCCTCTATCATCAGGATGAACATGGGCGCCGTGGGCTCGATGCGCCACATGGTGCCACGGGGGATCACCACATAGTCGCCGTCCCGCAAGGTCAGGTGGCCGTAGTCGCAGTAGAAATCGCCACTGCCCTCATGGATAAACAGCAGCTCGTCACCGTCGGCATTGCGCACCAGAAACGGCATAGGCTCGTGCAAACGCCACATCCGGTAGCGGCAATGAGCATTGTGCAGAATATCCGGCATCACCCAGGGTGAGAGGGAACTCACCTCCTCCTGCAAGCCGTTCAAGTCAAACGCCCTCGGCCGCAGCGGCCCTTCCCAGTTGGTCCAGTCGGTAGGGGCATGCTTGTGGTGCATGTGGGTGGCGGGGCCGAAGAAACCGGCCCGCCCCAGTTCGCGCTCATAGATGGCCTGCTCTGGCAGGTCGGCATGCGCCTGACGGGAGTGAGTTCCCTCCCGATGGGGAAAGCTTATCCAGTTACGCATCGCTGGGTTCTCCATGCAGTACACCACGGCGGATCTGGTCCAGTTCAATGGATTCGAACAGTGCCTGGAAATTGCCCTCGCCAAACCCTTCATTGCCCTTGCGCTGAATGATCTCGAAGAACACAGGGCCTATGACGGTGTCGGTGAAGATCTGCAGCAGTATGCCGTCCTTGGTGGGAGAGCCATCGATGAGGATCTGCAGATCCTTGAGGGAGGCCAGATCTTCCTGATGGCCCTCGACCCGGCTGTTGACCTTCTCGTAGTAGGTGTCCGGGGTCGGCATAAAGCCGGTACCACGGCCACGCAGGGTGCGGATGGTCTGGTAGATGTCGCTGGAAGCGAGCGCTATGTGCTGGATCCCCTCCCCCTTGTACTGGCGCAGGTACTCCTCAATCTGGGATTTGTCATCGGAGGATTCGTTGATAGGGATGCGGATTTTGCCGCAGGGGGCCGTCATGGCACGAGAGTGCAGGCCGGTCAGCTTGCCCTCTATGTCGAAGTAGCGAATTTCCCGGAAATTGCCGATCCGCTCATAAAAGTTCGACCAGACATCCATGTTGCCACGCTGGACGTTGTGGGTCAGGTGATCGATCTCGTAGAGACCCGCATCCACCTCGGCCATGCGCGCCTGCCAGTCGGGGTAAAACACAAAATCCACGTCATAGATGGAGCCGTTGTCGCCGTAGCGGTCGACAAACGACAGTGTGCTCTCGCCTATGCCATAGATGGCGGGAATGTTGAGCTCCATGGGCCCTATCTTGCCGACGAAGGGCTTGGCCCCCTTGGTGATGGCGTATTGCTGGGCCTTGCCCGCATCCGCCACCCGAAATGCCATGCCGCACACACTTGGCCCGTGCAGGCTGGCGAACTGCTCCGCCTGGGAGTGGGGCTCGGCGTTGACCACGAAGTTGATGTCACCCTGACGATAGAGCCAGCACTGCTTGTGCTTGTGCTTTGCCACTTCGGCAAAACCCAGTGAAACGAACAGCGCCTTGAGGGCGGCAATGCCCTTGGCATCCGGCGCCGTGTACTCGACGAATTCGAAGCCATCCGAGCCGAGGGGATTGATGGTGTGGGAACGGGAAGAGGAGGAAGTGGTCGTCATGATGCGCTCCTTGCAATGTGCTGATGACTGAAAGTGGTTAAAGCGGATTGACCTGGGGCGACGGCCTGACCGCCGATCCCGTCAAACAGGCATTGTTAACAACTTGTTTCATTAGATGCAGGTACGCGGCAGAAGAGAAGAGGCGGGTTTCAGATAGTTTCTCGGGGTTCTCCACCAAAAGATGTAAATAGATTGTGACATTCAAGCCGCAGCCTTGCAGATCGCCCCATGGCGACCCGCAGGGCTGTCAGCTTTGCCTTACAGTCGCCAGCATTTAGTCATGATGTGGGGCAAACAGGCCTGCGCCTTTTGCAGACGAAGGGGGGTGGGATTGATGAGCCAGGCCTCTGCACCCTGCGCCAGCAGCGGCAGATCGTGCAGGCTGTCACTCAGGGCCAGCGTCACAGTGAGGGCACGGATCTCGGGCAGTATCTTGTGCTGACCGTGGCAGTAAAAGCGCGGCATCAAGCCGCCCAAGCGGTAGTGCATCCGCGAGCCCAAGGTGCGATGGGGCAGCTTGCCAGGCAACTGTTGATGGAGTTGCCCGCGCACTAGAGCGCGAGGGCTGGCGGAGATCACCCAGCAGCGATCACCGTCTTTCATCAGCAAGGCGCGCGCCTCGCGAAACAGCCCAGGCCGGGTGCGGCAATAGGCCCGCACCAGTTTGCGCCAGCCCAGTGGCGAAAGCCCCAGTGTGATGGCCCACCAGATCAGCGAAATCCCCTGCCTGCGCCGGCTTGGCACTAGGTAAACCAGGCCACCCAGCGCGATCACCGGCAGCAGCAAGAGTGGCCAGAGGCGACGGCGCAGCATATAGCGCAGCAAGCCGGCGTGGCTGTCGCCCGGGGCCAGGGTGTCGTCAAAGTCAGCCAGGATCCAGTCTGTACGCATAGTGTCTTGTCCTCCCCTCACTCGCTCAATCCGGCGATGGCGACATGGAGCTCGGGGGTGAGAAACATCTCACCCTCATCGGGAGGACAGATAAAATCAAACGCTTCGTCTGCCAGGGTGAAACTCAGGCGCCAGGCGTGCAGATAGCCGCGATCGGCCGCCGTGCCGCCGTAGCGCTCATCCCCCAGAATGGGTGCCCCTATGCTTTTGAGGGCAACCCGGATCTGGTGGGTCTTGCCGGTCTGGGGTTTGATGCGGTAGAGCCGCAAGCCCTCGCGTACCGGCACAGAGTCGAACCAGCTGATGGCGGGGTTGTCCAGGCTGCGCGCCAGCATCCAGCTGCCACCCCGCCCTTTCTGCATGTCCCCCTTGACCCAGCCCTGCTTCTTCTTGGGCTTGCGATCGGAGAGGGCCAGATACTGCTTGCTCACCTGCCGATCCGCAAACGCCATGCTGAGCGCCCGGTTCGCCGTCGTGGTGCGTGCCAGCAACACCAGCCCGGAGGTCATTTTGTCGAGCCGATGGACGGGATAGAGGGCAAACCCTGTGTCGGCCTTGACGCGACTGACCAGTCCCGGATTGACCAGACCCGACTCACCGGCTTCGTCATGCATGCCAAGGCCCGGCCCTTTGTTGATCAACATAAAATCTTTGTGCTGCGCTAGTATCCGGTACATCTATAACCTTTTAGAATGTGTTTCATTACAAGAATATGACTCCATCAAGGGGTCGCCCCCCCATGAATACTCAGAACAAGAATCGCACGGATGAAGAGATACTTGCTTTGGTTGCTGCTGATTGGCGCCAGTTATATCGGGCCCCTCCTGGCCAATGAATCCTCCCTTGAAGCCCCGGAGCGGGTGGTGCTCCAGTTGCGCTGGCTGCACCAGCCCCAGTTTGTGGGCTATCACATGGCCAAGGCCAAGGGCTTCTATGCCAAAGCCGGACTGGACGTGGAGATAAGGCCCGGTGGCAAGGGAATAAGCCCGGTGGACGAGGTGCAAAGCGGTCGTGCCGACTTTGGCGTCGGCAACACAGAGGTGCTGACCGCCTATGCCAATGGCAAGCCACTGCTGGCACTCGCCTGCGTCTTTCAGCACTCGCCGTCCATCTTCCTGGCCCGTCGTGACAGCGGCATTCTCACTGTTGATGGCATGCGTGGCAAACGGATCATGATGTTTTCCGCCCATCAGGATGCCGAGTTGCTGGCGACACTTTTCTATCAAGGTCTCAATGAAAGCCAACTTACCCCGATCCAGACCTCGGTCAATATCGATGATCTCATCGAGGGCAAGGTCGATATCTTCAACGCCTATCTCAGCAACGAGCCTTTCTATCTGGAAGAGCGCGGCATTCCCGTCTCCGTCATCAACCCGCGCAATTACGGCATCGACTTTTACAGCGACATACTCTTCACCACTCAGGCGCAGGAGCAGGCCCATCCGGGCAGGGTAGAGCGGTTTCGGACCGCCAGCCTTGAAGGGTGGCGCTATGCCCTCGCCCATCCCCAGGAGGCCATCGCCCTGCTGCGCAGTGAATACGGCGTCAACCGCAGTCAGGCCCACATGGAGTACGAGCTGCAGGTAAGCAAGGAGATGATACAACCGCTCTATGTGGAGATCGGGTATATGAACCCGGATCGCGTCACCCACATCATGGAGCAACTGGCCGAAATCGGGCTCATCAAACGACCCGTGCCGCTGACTGACTTTCTCTATCAGGCCCCCTCCGAGCAGTGGGTATTCTGGCGCCCCTGGTTTTTGCTGAGTCTGGCTGCCTGCGTGCTCATATTGCTGCTGGCGGTCTACCTGCTGGTGTGCAACAAACGGCTCAATAGCGAGATTGCCCTGCGCCAGCAGCGGGAAGAGGAGATATTGCAGCTGGCAAGGCAAGACCCGCTCACCGGCCTGCCCAACCGTCTGAGCCTGATGGAGCGGCTGGAGGCGCAGATAAGCAGCCCCAACCCCGGCTGCCTGCTGTTTTGCGATCTCAACAACTTCAAACAGGTCAACGACGGCTTTGGCCACAGCCATGGCGATGCCATCCTCTGCCAGCTGGCGGAGCGGATCACCCGCAGCCTCAACCACCAGCGCTTCTTCGCCAGACTGGCCGGTGACGAGTTCGTTCTGCTGCTCCCCGATCACGACCTGCTCGATGCCGAGGCCATTGCCGAGGTGATAAGAATGGCCATGGCCCAGCCTTTTCAGGTCAAGGACCATCAACTCGAGGTTGGCATCAGCGTCGGGGTCAGCCAATACCAGCCGGGCTGGCGTGCCGAGCAGTGGCTTATCCACGCCGATCGCGCCATGTACAACGACAAGGGGATCGAGCTGGCGGCAGCGCCCCCCTAAGCCCTTCATCCGGACCCGGTCAGCCTGGCTGCACCTCACAGCATCAAGCGGGCAGCGCCAAGACGCAGGACAGTACAAGCAACAAGGCCACCGCTATGGGTGGCCTTGTTGCTTTTGGTGGGAGCGCGGGAGCATCAGCCGAAGGTCTGCCCCAAGGATTTGAGCTGTCTGGCCTTGGTCAACAGTATCTCGCTCGACTCATCCACATCCTGCATCTTGTTGCTGTTGGCGTGGGAGTGCTGGGAGATGAGGTTGACGTTCTGGCTGATGTTTTCGACTACCGCCTGTTGCTGCTCCGCCGCCGCCGAGATCTGGGCAGAGAAATCCATCACCAGCTCAATCTCGGCCAGTACCTGATGCAGGCTGCCGGAACCCTGCCGGGTCATCTCCACGCAGGACTGCGTCTGTTGCAGGTTGTTTTGCATCATCCCCTTCCAGCCGTTCAGGGTGCGCTGGATCTGCCCTATGCTGCTCTGGATCTGCTCGGTCGCCTTGTGGGTCCGGGTCGACAGGGTACGTACCTCGTCCGCCACCACAGCAAACCCCCGCCCCTGCTCTCCCGCTCTGGCCGCTTCGATGGCGGCGTTGAGCGCCAGCAGGTTGGTCTGATCGGCGATGCCCTGAATTTCGCCCATCAAGACCCCGATACGATCCGATTCACTGGCCAGCGCTACCGCGGAAGCAAACGCATGCTCCGCCTGCGTCGCGAGCTCGGTTATCTTGCGCTCCGTGTCGAGCAACTGCTTGTCCGTGTGCTGGCAGTGAGCCTTGGCCTGAGCAACCTGGCTGTTGGTGTCCTGAATGTTGCGGGCAATCTCCTGCGCCGTGCTCGCCATCTCGGTAATGGCCGCCGCCATCTGCTGGGTCTGGGCATCCTGCTCGGCAATGTCCGAGCTGACCTCACTGGAGGCGCTCTTCAGGTGTACGGCCAGATCCTGCAGGGCGTGGGTGGCATCGTCCACCCGCCCCAGCACGGTCCGGATGCGGGCCTGCAGCAACTTGATGTGAAAATCGGCGATGGCGCTGGGCTCCTGACCCGAGTAGATAAGCCGGGTCAGGCTGTCATATTCATCGGCCAGCTGCCGCAAATAGCGCGGAGTCGTGATGAGCTCGTGGCGGTAGAGACCTCCCAGCAGCAGGAGTGGCAAAGCCATATAGAGCGGAGCCCAGGCTCCCAGCTGCACGGCACCCAACCAGGCCAGCGCCAGCAATCCTGCACCGGCAACCAGATGGCGCAGCCGTGACAGGGAAATGCGGGGCTTGCGCCCTCCCTGCTCGGCGGCGCGCAGGCGGGCATAAGTCCTGGCGGCAATCTCCTTCATCTGCGGATCGGCACGGCAACGCACCGACTGATAGCCACTTATCTTGCCCTGCTCGAAGATGGGGGTGACATAGGCATCGACCCAGTAGTAGCGACCATCCTGGCAACGGTTTTTCACCATGCCGCGCCATGGCTGCCCCTGCTTGAGCTTGCCCCACAGATCGGCAAAGGCGGCCTTGGGCATGTCGGGATGGCGCACCATGTTGTGGTGCTGGCCTATCAGTTCGGCACGGCTGTAACCGGCAACCCGGCAGAAATGATCATTGGCATAAGTGATGACGCCACGCAGATCCGTGGTGGATACCAGCTGTTCATCGGCAGGGAAATCAACTTCCTGATCAAAGAGTTGAACCATTTGTGCACGTTGTTCACGCATGTCTCGCTCCATTCTGAGCCATTACTCAACAGAGTGTTGGTAAGCGCCCAAACCCTGTAAAGGAGGACATGGAGAGAATGTCAAAAATGATAGCTGAACACGGTTTTGCAATCGGTGGGGTGACTCAAGCCAGCCGCAGCAGCCTGGATCCGGATATGAGCTCGTATCGCAAAAAGCAAAAAGCCCAGACAACAAGGTTGTCTGGGCTTTTTTGAAGATGGCGGAGGAGGTGGGATTTGAACCCACGGATGGTCGCCCATCGCCGGTTTTCAAGACCGGTGCATTCAGCCGCTCTGCCACCCCTCCGAACGGCGTGCATACTACGTCAAGCCCATGTTCATATGCAATACATATTTGTTCTGGGATAGTAGGGGGGAACAGGCTGGGGTGGCGCTTGAAATCAGCGCTCGTCATCCCAACATTGAGTGCATACAATGCGATAACGAAGCGGAATGTACCGCCTCAACCCGGAAATCAAGAGGACACCCAAGATGGATACCCGTTCTATCTATACCGGCACCCAGAGTGCCGCGCGTGATACCAACAAGGTGCTGCGCAACACCTATATGCTGCTCTCCCTCACTCTTGGCTTCTCTGCCGTTGTGGCCGGGGTCGCCACCGTGATGAACATGCCGCCCCTGCACTGGGCCGTGTTCCTCATCGGTGTGTATGGCCTGATGTTCCTGACCCAGAAGAACCAGGACAATGGCATGGGCCTGGTGTTCACCTTCGCCCTGACCGGCCTGCTCGGCTACAGCCTGGGCCCCATCATCAACATGTACATGAACAATGGTGGTGGCGAGATAGTGATGACGGCGCTCGGCGGCACAGCCTTGACCTTCTTCGGTCTGTCCGCTTATGCCCTGACCACCAAGCGTGACCTCTCCTTTATCGGTGGCATGCTGTTCGTCGGTTTCTGGGTGCTGCTGGTGGCCATGGTCGCCAACATCTTCCTGCAGATGAGCGCCCTGAGCCTGGCCCTGTCCGCCATGTTCATGCTGTTCTCCTCCGGCGCCATATTGCTGACCACCCAGCAGATCATCCGTGGCGGCGAGACCAACTACATCTCTGCCACCGTGACCCTGTATGTCTCCATCTACAACATCTTCCTGAGCCTGCTGAGCCTGCTCGGCGGCAACCGCAACTGATGAAAGACCCCGCTTCGGCGGGGTTTTTATTGGAGCCTGTTTCTGTCAGGATAAGTTGTAAATCAAGGATATGAAGCTAAGCGGCCCTGATCCAAATCAGGGCCGCTTAGCGCTTGGCGGGTTAGTATCCCGTTCTCGTTTCATTCAAGGGTTGCTCTTGTCTCATGCCGATGGATTTCTCTGGCCTGCTGCGCCGACTGCTGACTGACAGTCACATCTACTTCGCCCTCAAGGTCTTGCTGGCCATGGTGGGGCTGCTCGCCTTCACCCTGGCGACCGGCGATATCCAGCTCACAGTGCTGCTCTCCCTCGGGGTGGTGGCCGGTGCCATCGCCGAAACCGACGACAGCCTGTGGGGCCGGGTCAAGAACCTCGCCATGACGCTGCTCTGCTTCCTGTTTGCCTCCCTGTGTGTGCAGTACCTCTTCCCGACCCCCTGGCTGTTTGCCATCGGGCTGGCGGGGTCGACCTTCCTCTTCGTGATGGTGGGGGCACTCGGTCAGCGCTACGCCACCATCAGCTTCGGCTCCCTGCTTATCGCCATCTACACCATGCTGGGGGCTGCCAAGGCGCCGGATCTCCTCTACCAGCCGCTCGCATTGTGCGCCGGTGCGCTCTGGTATGGCCTGGTCTCCCTCATCTGGCTCTGGCTGCTGCCCTACAAGACACTGCATGAGCAGCTTGCCCAGAGTTACTTTGCCCTCGGCCGCTATCTGCTGGAGAAATCTCGCTTCTTTCCAGCCGACGAGCATGGCGCCCAGGCCATTCGCCACAATCTGGCCCAACTCAACATCAATCTGGTCAATGCGCTGACCCTGACCAAATCGGCGCTCAACGCCCGCCTCAGCACCCGCCATCAGGCGGCGCCCGAGCTTGCCAGTCTGCTGCGCCTCTATCTGCTGGCACTGGAAATCCAGGAACGTGCCACCTCCAGCCACTATCCCTACAGCAGGCTGGAAGCCGAGCTCAAGCAGGGTATCGTCCTTGACGGGTTTCAGGAGGTGTTTTTGCAGCTCTCCGAAGCGTGCCAGCGGCTCGGTTACGCCATCCTGGTGCACAAGCCCTACGCCCACAACAAGCGCATCCACTGGACCCTGGAGGCTCTCGGCGATCAGCTGGAGTTCACCCACCTCAAGCAGCACTACCCCAAGACATTGCTGACGCCGATGAAGTTCCTGCGCCGCAATCTGGCCAGCATCAACCAGTTGCTGGGCAGCGCCGAGGAGCTACAAAATCCGACGCAGGCCCCACAGAGCTTGCCGCCTCTGGCGCGTCCTGTCCGCCTGCCATTGCTGGCTCAGCTCAAGCAGCACCTCAGCCCGGACTCCATGGTGTTTCGCCATGCCCTGCGCCTGTCGCTCGGATTGGTGGTGGGCTACGGCATACTGCAGGCCTTCAATCTGGACAAGGGTTACTGGATCCTGCTGACGGTGCTGTTTGTCTGCCAACCCAGCTACAGCGCCACCCGCCGCCGGCTGGTACAGCGGATGCTCGGTACCTTCGCCGGCCTGCTGGTGGGCGTCCCCGTACTCTGGCTGTTCCCCGAATTGCATGTTCAACTGGTGGTAATGGGGCTCGCCGCATTCCTGTTCTTCACCCAGGTACGCAGCAACTACAGCGCCGCCGTCTGCTTCATCACCCTCTATGTACTGATGGCCTTCAACCTGCTGGACGGCATCGGCTTTGCCATTCTGGGGCCGCGCCTGCTCGACACCTTCCTCGGCTGCCTGCTCTCCTACGCCCTGGTGGCCTGGCTCTGGCCGGACTGGCAGTACAAACGGCTGCCGACGCTTATCGCCAACTCCCTGTCAGCCAACGCCCGCTACCTGGCGGCCGTGCTCGCCAGCCTGCAACAGCAAAGGGATGAATCAATCGACTACCGGGTAGCCCGCAAGAGCGCCCATCTGGCCGACAGCGAGCTGGCCATGGCCTGGCAGAGCATGCTGGTGGAGCCGCAAAAGCGCCGCCGCTTCCTCGATCTCTGCTTCACCCTCACCTGGCGCAACCACGCCCTGCTCTCCTACATCTCGGCGCTGGGTGCCCATCGCGACAAGCTGGAGGCCATCGGCGAACTCGACGAGATCAGCCGCCACCTGAGCCACACCCTGGAGCGGGCCGCAGGCCATCTGGCGGGCGAGATACCTGCTCAGATCGAAGGACAGTGCCCCGTCATCACGCCGGACAGCAGCGAGGAGCAGCTGATGCTGACCCAACAGCTCACCCTGATCAGCCAGCTGGCGGACGAGTTGCTCACCCTGGCCAACGAGAGCCGGTTGCTCACCGGGGGCCAAGGCGCTACCATGCCCGACCAATCCTGATAGCCCTATTTGCGAGGAGCCCTCTTATGGCTGAGCATCAGCTGGAATTCAACGGCCAAACCATCGAAACCGATGCCAAGGGCTATCTGCTGAACAGCAGTGACTGGAGCGAGGAGCTGGCACAGGTGCTGGCCGAGCAGGAAGGCATAGTGATGGAAGAGCCTCACTGGGAAGTGGTGCGTTTCGTGCGAGCTTTCTATCTGGAGTTCAACACCTCCCCTGCCATCCGCGCTCTGGTCAAGGCGATGGAAAAACAGTACGGCCCGGAAAAAGGCAACAGCCGCTACCTCTACAAGCTGTTTCCTGAGGGGCCAGCCAAACAGGCCACCAAGATAGGCGGCCTGCCAAAACCGGTGAAATGCATCTAAAAAAATACCGCGCCCATCTGTGAAATGAAGCGCGGTATTTTTTATCTCATTGAACTATCAAGGTTTGTAGGCCACAACGGATCCACTGAGTCCTGTCATCTGACCAATCCGGCCCTGCATTCCCTGCAGTTTGGCCCTGGAAACATCCGGCCCGATGAAGACCCGGTTGAGCTGGCCCTGCACCGGTGTACGCGGCGAAGTCTGGGCCGAATAGCCCGCCGCCCGCAACTTGCTCACCAGCGCATTGACGCTGTCCACGTTTTTGAAGGCACCAAGCTGCAAGATCCAGCTGCCCTGCGACGAGACGGCAGGCGCCTGTGTCTGCGGCGCCATCTTGCTCGCGATGAGATCATCCATCGACTTGATCTGGCCGACCTGTGGCTTGGTTTCCACCGGTTTAGGTGGTACCGGCTTGGGCTTGGGTGGCTCCACCGGCTTCTTGGCGATCACCTCGGGCTTGGGCTTGACCACTGGCTGAGCAACGGGCTTGGTAGCTGGCTGCTGTGCCTGCGCCGCCGATGGGTTCTTGTTGGTGGCGAGCGTCACGGGATCCGAGACCTCTTCGACCTGCCACTGCTCGGCGGCAGAGGCCTGCTGCTGGCTGGCCAGGTGTTCCGCCGGCAAGGTACTGGCGGCCGAGACCTGCAATGCCGGTTTAGCAGGTTCAAGCTCGGGGCGCAGCGGGATCTTGGCAAACGCCTCGTCCTTTTGCTCCAGCTTGTTGCCATCCATCAGATCCGGCAGAAAAATGACAACCAGGGCCACCAGGATGACGGTGCCTACCAATCTGTTTTGAAACTTCGAAGCCAAGTTAATCCCCACCCATGTTACTTAGAATTAATTGCAATTTTGCGGACATCAATGATGGACGGTCCCTTCAAGCCACTCTGTGTTGAGACTTCGAAGCCAAGTCAACGCCTACCCATGTTGCTTGGCTGATGGCGCGCCGAAGAAGGTTTGACCCGGCATAATCAACCCTAAGTCGTGCCGTTCAACCGGCCCTGTGCCGATCAGGACGCAGCGCCAGCCAGAATGTCGGCGACAGTGTAAAACGAACCAAACACAATGACCATATCATCAGGACTCGATGCGGCCAACGCAGCCTGATAGGCGGCACTGACATCATCAAAGCGCAGAGCCTGTCCCTTGCCCTCCCCCAAGGCAGCGGCGAGCTGCTCGGCGGTAGCGGCGCGCGGACCGGTGAGACTGGCCAGAAACCATGCGTCGATCAGACCTTCAAGCTCGGCGAGCGAACCCGCCATGTCCTTGTCTTTGAGCATGCCGACCACGGCGCGGCGCTTGCCCTTGCCGGGAATTTGGCGCAGCTGGCTGGCAAGGTAGGCCGCCGAATGGGGATTGTGGGCCACATCGACGATGACCAGGGGCTCGCTTTGCAGCCGCTGCATCCGTCCCGCCAGCCGGGCATTGGCCAGCCCGTCACGGATAGCGGACTCAGGCAGCGGCAAGTCGAGGGATTCCAGCGCCGCCAGCACTGTCACGGCGTTCATCAGCGGCAAGGCGGGTTTGGGCAGATCCCGCCACTGGTGCAGGCCCTGGTAATCCCAGCTGGTCTCATGCTCTTTGCCAGAGAAATCGACACCGACCTGACGCAGGCAGGCACCTATACGCTGCGCCTCGCTGGCGATGGTGGCAGGAGGCTTGGGTTCACCGCTGATGGCAGGTTTGCTGGCGCGGTAGACACCCGCCTTCTCCACTGCCACCGCTTCGCGGGTATCCCCCAGCCAGTCGCAGTGATCAAGCGCAATGGAGGTGATCATGGCCACATCGGACTCCACCACATTGGTGGCGTCGAGCCGACCACCCAGCCCCACTTCCAGCAGCAGCACATCCGGCGCGGCGCGGCGAAAGAGCCAGAGGCCCGCCAGGGTAGCGAACTCGAAGAAGGTGAGCGCTATCTCGCCACGAGCAGCTTCCACCTCGGCAAAGGCAGCGCGATGATCGTCGTCGGCCAGCTCTTGTCCATTGATGCGTACCCGCTCGGTAAAGCGCAGCAGATGGGGAGAGGAGTAGACACCGACCTTGTAGCCCGCCGCCATCAGAATGCTGGCCGCCATGGCGCAGCTGGAACCCTTGCCATTGGTGCCAGCGACCGTGATCACCTTGAACGGCAACTGGGTGAGGCCCATGCGACGGGCAACGGCACCGACCCGATCCAGCCCCATGTCAATGTTGACGGGGTGGATCTGCTCCAAATAAGAAAGCCAGTCGACCAGCGACCGGCTTTGGGATTGTTGCATGTTTGAACTCATCTTCACTCTTCGATGACGTGAGTATTCAGCATTTTGGCGAGCAGGCTGGCCAAACGGTTACGCATCTCGCGGCGATCTATGATGAGATCGATGGCGCCCTTCTCCAGCAGAAACTCGGAGCGCTGGAAGCCTTCTGGCAGCTTCTCGCGCACTGTCTGCTCGATGACGCGCGGGCCGGCAAAGCCGATCAGCGCCTTGGGCTCGCCCACATTGATATCACCCAGCATGGCCAGACTGGCAGAGACACCACCCATGGTGGGGTCGGTCAGCACAGAGATATAGGGCAGGCCCGCCTTGGTGAGTCGGTCCAGCGCAGCACTGGTCTTGGCCATCTGCATCAGGGAGAAAAGCGCTTCCTGCATGCGAGCACCGCCTGACGCGGAGAAGCAGACCAGACCGCGACCTTCCTTGATGCACTCCTCGACGGCGCGTACGAAACGGGCACCGACCACGGAGGACATGGAGCCACCGATGAAGGAGAACTCGAATGAACAGGCGACGACCGGTACCCCCTTGAGGGTCCCCTTCATCACCACCAGCGCATCTTTCTCTCCCGTCGCTTTCTGAGCGGCGGACAAACGATCCTTGTAGCGCTTGGAATCCTTGAATTTCAAGATATCCTGCGGCTCCAGCTCGGCACCGACTTCGGTGCGGCCCTGCTCATCGAGAAAACTCTCGAGACGGGCACGGGCGCTGATGCGCATATGATGATCACACTTGGGGCACACTTCGAGGTTGCGCTCCAACTCTGCCCGGTAGAGCACCTGTTCGCAAGCACTGCACTTGGTCCACACCCCTTCCGGAATGTTGTGACGACGAGGTGTAGTTATCTTGCTCTTGGGAAGGATCTTCTCAAGCCAGCTCATGGAATTCCTTAATGCTTTTGTGCCTGACAAAACGCATCGAGCCTAGATTGTTCAATGACTTAATAGCTCGATGGCAATAAATGACGGATCATTAAACCACAAATTTTCGGGGCCAGTTACTAAAAACTGGTCGTACCCGGTGCCGAGTCCGGCAGCCAGAGCGGGCCGAGCGGCAGCTGTGGCAACGCCAGTTCCGCCGGGTAATCCACGTCGACCAGATAGAGTCCACCGGCCTTGGCGGTCGGCCCGGCCTGGTTGCGATCCTTGGCGGCCAGCAGCTCGGCAATCCACTCCACCGGCTTTAACCCCTGCCCCACCAGCAGCAGGGAGCCTGTGATGTTGCGCACCATATGGTGCAAGAAGGCGTTGGCACGGATATCCAGCACTATATAAGGCCCCTGACGGCTGACGCACAGGTGCGTCACATTGCGCCACGGTGTCTTGGACTGACACCCTATGGCCCGAAACGAGGTGAAGTCCTGCTCCCCCAGCAGGCATTGACCCGCCTGGTGCATCAACCCTGCATCTATGGTCTCGTGATAATGACTGACACCGCTGCCGAGGATGGCAGGGCGGTAGTTGTGGTTGTAGATGACATAACGGTAGCGACGGGCGGTGGCGCTGAAACGGGCGTGGAACGTCTCGTCCACCTCCTTGACCCAACGCACGGCGATATCCGGCGGCAGGTTGGAGTTGAGCCCCAGGGTCCAGGCCGATTCGCTGCGGATGGCGTGGGTATCGAAATGGATCACCTGACCGGTGGCATGCACACCTGCATCGGTGCGACCTGCGCACTGAATGGAAACCGGGTGGTTGGCGATCCGGCTGAGGGCTTTCTCCAGCTCAGCCTGCACGCTGATCACTTCTCGCTGACGCTGCCAGCCGAAATACCGGCTGCCGTCATATTCAATACCTAGGGCGATTCGCATGGGTAACACTTGTCTTATGGTGAAAAGAGGCGATGAAAGAAACGGGGCGGATTATACGCGCTCGGGGTGAAAAGTCCCAAAAACCGCAAGCCCGCCCGCACAGTCACCAATTGAGAAGGGCAGCCCGCAGGCTGCCCTTCTCAAGGTCCTAACACCAGAGAGGTGTTTATCCCAGGCGCTTGAGCAACTTCTCCGCCTCGGCACGCTGGTGATCGCTTCCCTGCTCTGCCGCCTCTTGCAGCAGTTCGCGAGCACTGTCTTTGTCGTCGATCTCGAGGTAGGCCCGGGCCAGATCCAGCTTGGCACCCACACCGCCGTCGTCGGCATCCACGTCAAAGCCGGTGGACTCCGGCAGCACCTCGGGGAAACCGTCCAATCCCACATCCAGCGAGAAGCCCTGATAGGGTTCCTGCTCCGTGGTGGTGGCATCGGCTTCGGCGAGCAGCTTGTCTATCTCGACATAACCACTCTCGTTGGCCTGTTCACGGGGCTCAACATCGCCCTCATGGGATTCCACCTCGGCGAAAGCATCCTCAAAATCGGAGAGTGCCAGCTCGTTGGGATCCAACGCAAGATCCGGTTCCACCGCCTCGGTCGGCGCCAGGCCCAGCTCCGCCAGCATCTCGTCGGCGCTGGTATCGGCGGCGCTCTGTTTCGCACTTTCCTGGTCAGCTTCAGCCTCGGCAAAGGCGCTCTCAAAGTCGCTCAAATCAAAAGCGGCAAGTTCTTCGTCACTGATGGGGGCGTCGGTATCCGGCTGGCCATCATCGTTGGCATCCAGATCCAGATCGGCGGTCAGGTCGGCATCCAGCTCGGCAAACAGCGCCGCCTGCAGTTCCTCTTCACTCATGACCTCATTGCCAGCCTTGGCGGGCGGGTTGAACTCGTTGGCGAGATCAAGATCCGGCTCAACATCGAGTGCAATGGCTTCATCGTCGGCCAGATCCAGGTCTGGCACCAGATCCGGATCACGACCGGCCGCTTTGGGCGCAGGTTCCGCCTCAAAACCGGCCAGCTCCATCTCGCCGTCATCGCTGAACACTATGTCAGCAGGGGCCGCCGGCTCTTCCACCGCCATGTAACCATCCGGGGTGTTGAGATCCGGCATGGGGCGAACCGGCTCATCATCGGTGATATCGGCGCTGAACAGATCATCAAACTCGCTGTGTTCCTGATCCATCACCATGGAGGTCGATTCGGAGAGGCTCTTCTCCTGCTCTTCCAGCTCGCGGCGGGCACGGGCACGCAGCCAGAGCGTCACCAGCGCCAACACCAGCAACACAGGCAGCAGTATGATCATGGCGAGGTTGAGCGGTGAGGAGAGCAAATCCATCAGCCAGTGCTGCTTGGGTTCAGGCGTCGCCGCGACCGGCGGAACAGGTTTGGTCTTGAGCTCGGCAATTTCTTTTTGCAGCGCTGTCTGCTCCAGCAACTGGGCCTTGAGGGTTTCCACCTCTTCGGTCAGGGATTGCAACCGCAGCTTGAGCCTGTGGTTCATCTCAGTGACCTGACCGAGCTGGGCATTGGCATCTTCCAGCGCCAGTGCCATTTCGGTAGAGGGCTGGCCGACCGGCTTGCCAAGATCAGCCGGCAGCGGTGCAGGGGCGCTGGTAGCGGGTGCCTGGCTTGGTACCGGCTCGGCAACCTTGGCAATCTCTTTCACTTCGGTTGCAGGTTGAGGCGCAGCCACCTTGGGGGCCGGCGCAGGAATGGGCACCGCTTTGGGTACGGGTGCCTTGGCGGGCGTGGCAGCAACCTTGGGCGCGGCCGGTTTGGCTGGCTGAGTTTGCTTGCTGGCCAGATATTTCGGGCTCAGCCCTTTCCAGCTGGCGTTGTCGCTATTGAAACGCTGGCGGGCCTGGGCATCGGTGATGACACTCGCTTCCGCGGCGGTAGGCAGCAGAATGCGGGATCCCACCAGTATGTGGTTGATGTTGCCATCGGCGAAGCTGCGGGGGTTTTTCTCGTAAATCGCCACCATGGTCTGGTAGACGCTGACGCGATTGGAGGGGCGATGTTTGCTCGCCAGGCTCCAGAGGGTATCAGTAGGACGGACAGGGCCATAACTGCCGGCATTGCTTGCGACCTGCCGCACAATCGGCTGGGCAGTGGGACGGCTGGGCTGGGACGTGGCGCGGGGAGCGGCGACAGGTTGTGCCAGCGGCTGGGAATTGACGGCAGGCGGAGCCGGTTCATCCGGGCCTTTGAGCTCAACAAAAAAAGGCTCCCGCGCCGGGTCTTCAGCCTGAGCGGTGCCCAGCAGACCCAATGCGAGTAGCATTGCCAATGTTATGCGGGAATGTCCCATATTCGTTCCTTCGTATGACGGCCCTATCACATTGAAAAATCTGGATAGTTACCCCAAAACAGTCGGTTCAATATAAATCAGGCTCAGGTTGCAAGCCAGCAGTCCGACACATTTAGCACCCAACTTGTTCCTGAGTGTAGGAAAAAACTTAATCAGTTGATATCACGAAAAATTCTCGGGGCCATAGAGTGCGGCCCCGGTCACATCCACACCGCACGCGGGTGGCAAGGGACAGGCCCGATGGAACTTGTCCTCCACCGGGCCGGCAGCTCCGCAGATCAGAGGTAATCGCGCACCAGCAGTTCGGCAATCTGCACACTGTTGGTCGCGGCGCCCTTACGAACGTTATCGGCCACGATCCACATATTGATACCGCTGGGGTGAGAAATATCCTGACGGACACGGCCAACCAGCACCTCATCCTTGCCGGTGGCGTCACGCACCGGGGTCGGATAGTCCGTTTCGTCATCAAACAGGGTAACGCCCGGGGCGTTGCGCAGCAGCTCCTTGACCTGATCCGCATCGAGCGGTTGATGCAGCTCGACGTGCACCGCTTCGGCATGACCATAGAAGACGGGCACCCGCACGCAGGTGGGGTTCACGGCTATGCTGGCATCCCCCAGGATCTTCTGGGTTTCCCACACCATCTTCATCTCTTCACGGGTGTAGCCGTTGTCGGTGAAGCTGTCGATCTGCGGAATGAGATTGAAGGCGATCTGCTGCGGGTAGAGGGTCGGCTCCACCGGACGACCGTTGAGCAGCTGCGCGGTCTGGCCGGCCAGCTCGCTTACCCCTTCCTTGCCAGAGCCGGAGACGGACTGGTAGGTCGCCACGTTGATGCGGGCGATCCCGACCTCGTCGTGCAAGGGCTTGAGCGCAACCAGCATCTGGATGGTGGAGCAGTTCGGGTTGGCGATGATGTTGCGATTGCGAAAATCCGCCAACGCGCCCGGATTGACTTCCGGGATCACCAAGGGGATATCTTCGTCGTAACGGAAGCAGGAGGTGTTGTCGATGACGATGCAGCCGTGCTCGGCGGCGATCGGCGCCCATTTGGCAGAAACCTCGGCACCGGCGGAGAAGAGCGCAATCTGCACCTGACTCCAGTCAAACTCTTCCACATCCTTGATTTCAAGATTCTTGCCACAAAAGCGCACCGTATCACCGGCGCTGCGGCTGGATGCCAGCGGATAGAGGGTACCGACCGGGAAGGCGCGCTCCTCCAGAATTTCAATCATGGCCTGACCCACGGCGCCGCTGGCGCCCAATACCGCTACGTTGAATTGCTGACTCACTGATGTTCTCTCCTGTGGTATTGCAAATAGTGCCGGCAACGCACGCTGGCATCACCGTTGGCAGGCGAACCTGCCTGATAGAGGGCTCGGCATGACACCAAGCCAGAGACGGGCGAGGCTGGCGTCGAAGCCGCTTACCCCAGCCGTTTGGATCTGTTGAATCTGGTTTAGCCGGGTTGGACGGTGAAACCGAGCCGGGCCAGGGTATCGCTGGCGAAGGGGCCATTGACGTGCAAAGAGGATAGCTCGCGCCGCTCCGGATAGTGCTTGCGCTGTTCATCGAAACTGCCGGGCAGCTCAATCCGGTTGCGAAAACGGGCATCGTCGCGGCGCACATCATAAATAAGGTGCACCAGCTGTTTGATAAGTGCCTGATCCGCCGGTTGACCCGGAGTCAGTGCGCGCACCTCGGGGGCTGGCAGCAAGGATTGCAGATCCTGGCGCGCCGCACGGCCCGACTGCTGACAAAGCGCCTGATAGAGCATCCAGGTGCCGCGCGCCTTGCCCTCCAGGCTGTAGCCTGCGATGTGAGGGGTCGCTATCTCGGTATGGGGCACCAGGGCACGCAGGGGCTCTGGCTCCCCTTCCCACACATCCATCACCAGCCGCAGGGGCTCAAGCCCTTGCTGGCGAGCGAGCAGCGCCTGGTTGTCCCACACCTCGCCACGGGAGGCGTTGACGAGGATCTGCCCGGCAGGGCGCGCGGCGATCACCTGCTCATCCAGCAGGTGGAAAGTAGCATCCGGCCCCTCGCGGGTGATGGGCACGTGGAAACTGACGATGTCGGCACCGAGTGCCGTCTGGTAGTCGACAAACGCCCCCGCCTGCGCGGCGGCCCGGGCGCGCGGCGGATCGCAGCGCAGCACCCGCATGCCGAGGGCCTCGGCCTTGATCGCCACGCATTCACCGGTATTGCCCGCCCCTATGACAGCGAGGCTCATCTCGCGCAAGTTGAGCTCATGACGCTCGGCCAGCACCAGCAGGGCAGAGAGCACATAATCGCCGACCGAATACTTGTTGCAGCCGGGCGCGCTGAAGAAGGGGATGTTGCGCGCCGCCAGCAGCGCCTTGTCTACGTGGTCCGTGCCTATGGTGGCGGTGCCGACGAACCCGAGCCGCGGGCTGGTGGCGAGGAGCGCGGCATCGACCCGGGTCACGGAGCGCACCAGCAGCACGTCGGCATCTTGCAGATCCGCCGCCTGCATCTGCCGTCCTGGCAAGGGGATCACCTCGCCAAATTCGGCAAACAGCTCAAGGGCGTGGGGCATATTTTCATCAACGACGATCTTCATCGGGCTCTCTCACTTCGCAACCGGCCACAGGCGCGCCATTCTAGCCCAAACCAGCAGAACTTTCAGATGCTTATTCGCCCATGACCTTTCACCACAATCACTCCGTCCGGCCTGCCCAAACCGACCAGATGTTCAGATGCCTGTTCGCCGACCCCCTTTCACCACCATCGCACCACAGTGCCTGGGCAAACCGCCAAGATGTGCAGATGCTGATGACCCCACGCCCATATTGCCATGTCGGCCCGGGTCACACTCATTTGTAAGCCCATGTTACAGCCAGACCAGCGCGACTTGACCGACCCGCCGAGGCTGGCACAATGACGCCTCTTTTTTCCTGCCCGTTTAACGCGCACCTGTTACGAGCCTTGTTATGCCGACTCATGCCTCTTCGTTGCCGCGCCGTCAGGTGCTTGGTTTCAGCGCCGCCCTGATCCTGCCGCTGCTGTTGCTGGCCTGCCTGCCCTGGCAACCCTTTATGAGCAACGCCCTGCAATCGGGCTGGTTGTGGTGGCCCTACGCCCTCACCCGCATGGTGGATGTGCCCGGCATTGCCATCAGCATTGCCGCCCTCTTGCTGCTGACCCGACACAAGCTGACACTGAGCCTGCCCGCCATGCTGGCACTGGTCTGCGCCCTGTTTGCCATGCTCGCTGGCGACTGGGCCATCAAAAGCATCATCAAGCACCTGACCCAGGAGCCGCGCCCTTATTTGCTCTGGCTGGAGGGCCAGAGTCTGATCCCCGCCATCCAGCAGTTCTACTCAGGCAGTGTCGAGGTACGCAGCGAACAGGTGCATGCGGCGAGCCTCTTGCTGGCCCTGCCCGAATGGCTCACGGACCACTGGCAGGCAGAAGTGAACTACGCCTTTCCCTCCGGCCACAGTATCGCCGCAATGAGTCTCGCCCAGTTCTTCGGCCTGATCTGGCTGGCCCGCGCCCCTTCAGGGGTCTGGCTGCTGCCACTGTGGGCACTGGGCATAGGCCTGTCGCGCATGCTGATCGGCATGCACTGGCCGCTGGACGTGCTGGCGAGCGCCCTGCTCGGCAGCCTGACCGCCCTGTTTGCCGCCCGCTGGTGGCTGCGCCGCTACTGACGTCTGTGACCATGCCAACAAAAACGGGCACCTTCTGGTGCCCGTTTTTTTTGGTGCGATAACGTCACATACCGATAGCCATGCTCAGTTGCTGGCACTCTGCCCCTGCCAACCCTCGGGATACTTGTAACCCACGAAGCGCTTGGCGGCATAGGCCTTGAACTCGGGGGAGTTGTAAGCAGCCGCCACATCCTTGGAGAATGGCTGATCGGCATCGGCACTTTTCACTACCACCCAGTTGATGAAGTTGTAGCTGCGCTCGAGGAACAGACCCTCGCTGAACGCAATGCCGCTGGAGGCGGCGAAGTTGCCGTTGATGACGGAGAAGTCCACGTCCTCCCGCGAACGCGGCAGTTGCGCAGCTTCCAGCTGGATCAGCTTGATATTGTGCGGATTTTTCGCCACATCAAACTCGCTTGCCTTGAGCGGGTTGATCCCCTCCTTGAGGGTGAGCCAACCCAGATCCTGCAGCATCAGCAGAGCACGCGCCTGATTGGTCGGGTCGTTGGGGATGGCGACCGTGCTCCCCTCTTTCAACGCCTTCAGCTCGCCCAGCTTGCCGGCGTAGAGACCCATGGGGCCGGTCGGCACCTGGGTGATGGGAGCCAGTGACAGGCCCCTGTCTTTTGAAAAACTCTCCAGATAGGGTTTGTGCTGGAAGCAGTTCACATCGAGCGAGCCATCGGCCAGCGCAATATTGGGGGTCACGTAATCGGTGAACTCCACCAGTTTGACCTTGTAGCCCTTGGCCTCCAGCTGCGGCTTGATGGAGTCGGTCACCATGTCGGCAAAGTCCCCCACTGTCGTGCCAATCACTATCTCTTTTTTGACCGGATCGGCGGCAAGAACGGAAAACGGCAGGCTGCTGGCCAGCAGTGCCAGCGCTGAGAGGGTAAAAAAGGAACGACGCTGCATAAGGGACTCCCTGTCAAAATAATCATCAAAAGGTGGCAGGATGACGGCGACGACCACAATGGGCTTCTCGCCATAACCATCTAGCCATCCAAACGGCTAATGCATGCAACCATAACAGAGCGTCTTCCCGTCGCCAAGCAACAAAACAGGGCAAGCTTAACCAGGCAACAGCCAAGCCCACACTTCATGCCTTGCTAGCCTTGATGCAGAAAATCTTTGACAAACCACACAGTATTGCTTTTGCCCCCTCCCCGAACCGGCCTCAACTGGCTTATTGTGATCATCAGTCGGGTCTGGGTGGCCAGAGCCCTTTGTCAGGCTCACCTTGCTGAAGAAGGCGCTCACTGGCAGCGTCATTCAGGGGCGGTAGCGTCTATCTTGGCAACAGAGCCCTGATAGCTCGCATAGCAGGAGATAGTCTTATTCAATCAGTCGAGGAGTGGCCGTGATCGATCACGTTGAAATCAAGACAGTGCATTTTGACGACTGCAAGCGCTTCTACCAAACCGTACTCCATCCACTGCATGTGGAACTCAAGTGGGCAGATGACGCTGCTGCCGGTTTTGGCCTGTTCGGCCGTGACAAGGTGAGCTTTTTGATCGAAAGGGGCGAGCGACATACACACTGCCATCTTGCCTTCAGCGCCACGACTCAGGCACAAGTCGATGCTTTTCACCTGGCGGGTATCCAAGCAGGCTTTCGCTGCAACGGACAACCCGGCCTTCGTGCTCACTATGCTCCTGATTATTACGCCGCATTCTTGCTTGATCCTGATGGGAACAATGTAGAGGCAGTGGCATATATTTAATGATGATACATGTCGATGTTGAGCAGTCCTAAATGCCTGAACAAGAAACTAACGTTACAAACAGGGACAAGGAATATGTCAAAAGCGATTCAAGGATTCGAATATTCAATTAAAGATGCTGAAGAGCTGCTAGCTCATTTTGATAGTATTAACGCCAACCCACCACCACCCAGCAGTGAAGTTTTAAAAAGAGCCGGACTGGTAATGGCGCTCACCGCTTGGGAAACTTATGTGGAAGATAGATTGGTTGAGGAAATGCATAAAAAACTAGCCATAGTGCAGGGTAGTTACCTGGGGGACTTCATCCTGAAGAAATTGCATACAGATTTAAAATCCTTTCATAATCCAAGCTCAGATAAAACGAAAAAATATTCATGGATTATCTTGGCTTTGATGTGACCGAGGGGTGGCGCTGGCCGAACTACGAACCAGAGAAAGCCCGCTCAACACTCAATCAATGGATTAAAAAACGCGGTGATGCAGCACATCGTTCAAAGCCAATCAGCACTGGCGTACCGGCTCCTCATCTTATAAAGCGTGATGAACTAGAAAAAGTGATCAGATTTATCAGAGATCTGGTCAAGTCTACCGACTGTTATATCAATGAAAAGATTGATCTGCACCACACAACTGTTTTTGAACGTCATAACCAGCTTTCAACTTGATTGAGGAATATACGAATGGAATGGTTGGTTGCAATAATTATTTTTGCCATGATAGGTATTTTTTTTTGGAAAGCCATCATCTTGCAGTATGTGTGGACAGTCTATAAAGAAGACATATTATAAATGGACAATCGATGGAAAGAAGCAAACGCTTTGTCCAAAATGCAACTCTCAGATGGAGAGAAAAGTTAGCAAGGAGGCATTTAACCGTCGCTTTGGTTGATGTAACACGCTGATTATTCTCTGGCTAACAGGTCGAGATTGAGTACTTCAACCGGCGTTCTAGAATTTTTCTGGCTGCTACTGAATTTACAATTTGAATTACTTTATTTTTGACTGATGCTGGCATTGCCGGTAGTTTTATAAACCTCATCGACAGGGGGCCGTGACTCATATTTTATACGCCACCATGTCAATAGCGAACAACATGGAAGGAACGCTAAATCACGAGCAGGGAGCAAGACCACACCCTATTCAAGGAGTATTCATGAGCCCCAAACAACAGCTGATCGCCAAAGGTATCTTTATCGCTTCGACACTTTTTTCTTTGGCCCTGGTAGCGTTTGTTGCATGGTCGGTCGTCACGGTCAGCCCGCTGCACCCGGCCGGATCAGCCCCGTCACAGGGGGTCAGCATCGGCCTCGCACTGGCCATTGGGTTGTTTGTCATGGCATTCAACTATGTAGCTTATCGCGGGCTCACAGAGCCGGTGAAGGGCTTCAAGGTTGTCTTCTGGTGCTTTATTGCGCTGCATCTGTTCGCCTTGCCGATCGGTACCGCCATCGCGTTGACCCTCATCTATCTGTGGAACCAGTCCCGTTCAACAGTTATCCGTCCACTGGGCGCCATACACTGATCTGACCCAAGGAGCCATCATGCTGACCGCCTCTACCACAGGCCTGCTGGTCGTCGATATTCAGGGCAAGCTGGCACGGCTCGTCGAGGAGAGCCCCGCCCTGATTGCCAATAGCGCACGGCTGGTACAAGGGGCCCAGGCGCTGGGCTTGCCGGTTGTCTGGCTGGAACAGAATCCGGACAAGCTGGGGCCAACGGTGCCCGAGTTGCTGCCGCTGCAGAGCGGTGCCCCCGTGCTGACCAAATTCAGCTTCGGCGCGCTGGGGGAGCCGGCAGTGGCAGCCGCCCTCGCCCGGACCGGCAGACGTCACTGGCTGGTGTGCGGCATAGAGGCTCATATCTGCGTCTACCAGACTGTGCTGGGGCTGCTCGGCAGCGGCGCCGATGTCTCCCTGGTGGTGGATGCAGTGTCGTCCCGTAGCGCCGCCAACCGCGACTTGGCCATCGCTCAGCTGGCCACTCGTGGCGCGCGGCTCACCTCGGTGGAAATGTGCCTCTATGAACTGATAGGGGATTGCCGTCATCCGGCGTTTCGCCCGCTCCTGGCCTTGATCAAATAACGGCTGACCACTCTCGGTCAGCACCTCACAAAAACGCGGCGCCACTGGCGCCGTTTTTATTGCCGCCTGGAGATGAGCCATATCCGATCAGGGCCAACTCAAAGCGGCAGCCTCGGCACAGCCGCAGCCAGGGTGAATTATGAGTTAATAACACGTTGATCTATAAAGGCAAACATCAACAGCCGCCAACTGAGAAAAGTTCTCAATACAGCACATAAAGGGATTCGCCGGAACCCCCATATGGTTTGAAACAGATTTGTAATGGGATTTTTTTGAGCCTTATCCCAGAACTGAAATGAGCGCTTTTTGGCTCTGTTTTTCCCGTGTATAGATGCCAGTCGCACCCAGGACGGTGCGATATAAGATGGAGTTTATCAATGAGAAAAACATCGTTGGCGTTGGCAATCTCGGCCCTGCTCTCGGCCCTGCCTATCGCTTCAGTTCAGGCTAATGAGAATTGCACCCCACTCACCGGCAAAGAGGCCGGACTCGATACCGGCCGCAGCAGCGCAGTCCGTTGTCTGCCCGGCATCAATCCCCTGCAGGACCAGCAGTGGCACCTGCTCAACAGCGGCCAGAATGCCTTCAGCCCTCGCGGCGGCGTGGCGGGCAATGATCTCAACCTCTGGTGGGCACACCGCACCGAGGTACTGGGTCAGGGCATCAATGTGGCCGTGGTGGACGATGGCCTGGCCATAGCGCACCCGGATCTGGCCGACAATGTGCGCCCGGGTTCACGTAACGTAGTGACCGGCAGCGACGATCCGACTCCGACCGATCCCGACAGTGCCCACGGCACTTCGGTATCCGGCATCATAGCCGCGGTGGACAACAGCATAGGCACCTTGGGGGTCGCCCCTCGCGCCCAGTTGCAGGGCTTCAACCTGCTCGATGACAACAGCCAGCAGCTGCAAAAAGATTGGCTCTACGCCCTTGGCGGCAACGCCGTCACTGCGGACAACCGGGTCTTCAACCAGAGTTACGGCATGAGCATGGTCGATCCAGAAGGGGCCAACGGGCTGGAGCAGGTGCAGCTCGATCGCCTGTTCGAACAGCGGACCCAGCAGGCGCAGGGGGCGGCCTATATCAAGGCGGCGGGCAACGGCTTCAGCCGGATTGCCTCCGGCAACTATGTACTCAACCGCACCGGCAACCTGCCCAAGCTGCCGTTCGAGAACAGCAATATAGATCCCTCCAACAGCAACTTCTGGAACCTGGTGGTGAGTGCCATCAACGCGGACGGGGTACGTTCTTCCTACTCCAGCGTCGGCAGCAACGTCTTCCTGAGCGCCCCCGGCGGGGAATACGGCACGGATGCGCCCGCCATGGTGACCACGGATCTGCCCGGCTGCGACATGGGTTACAACCGGGTGGACGATCCCAGCACCAACCGGCTGCACAACAACCCGCAACTTGATGCCAGCTGCGACTACAACGGCGTGATGAACGGCACCTCCTCGGCGACCCCGAACACCACAGGCGCCATGGCGCTGCTGATGTCCGCCTATCCGGACTTGTCGGTGCGGGATCTGCGCGACCTGCTGGCCCGCAACGCCACCCGGCTCGACGCCAATCAGGGGCCTGTGCAGATAAGCTACACGGCCGGCAACGGTCAGCGCCGCCAGGTGACGGGTCTGGAGGGGTGGGAGCGCAACGCGGCCGGCCTCTGGTACAGCCCGACCTATGGTTTCGGCCTGGTGGATGTGAACAAGACCCTGGCCAGCGCTGCCAGCCACGAACCGCTGCCACCACTGGTGCAGTTGCCCTGGCAAAAGGTAACGATACGGGATCGCGCCGTCGGCGCCATCCCGGATGTGGGCAGCAGCCCGACCCGCTCCAGCACTGTGGTCGATCAGTCATTGACGGTCGAGGCCGTGCAGGTGATGGTGAGCCTGGATCACCAGCGGCTGCCCGACTTGCTGATCGAACTGGTCTCGCCATCCGGCACCCGCAGCGTGTTGCTCAACCCCAACAACAGCCTGGTGGGACAATCCCTCGACCGGCAGCAGCTGGGCTATGTGCGCACCAAGGGGCTGCGTGACATGCGCATGCTCTCCCACAAGTTCTACGGCGAACCGGCTCAGGGCGAGTGGCGCCTGGAGGTGACCGACGTGGCCAATGGCACCCGCAAGGTCTCGCTGCTCGATCGCAGAACCAACACCCGCAGCACCCTGACCGAACGTAACAACAGCCAGCCGGGTCAACTGCTCGACTGGTCCCTGCGGGTACTCGGTCACGACGCAGCCCGTTCCTGATCACAGAGGAGTCATAACATGAAACACAGCTTACTCAGCCTTGCCCTGGCAAGCCTGCTGGCCTCGGTCTGCGTGCACGCAACAGCCGACGAATCGGTGGTGATCGATGGCAAGCAGTACAACACCGTAGAGGTGAATGGAAAGACCTACCTGACGCCGGATAACGGCAGCAAGAAACGGGTCGCCCGCAGTCTGGATGGCAAGGTGCCACAACAGACCTTGCGCAGCGGCGACGTCCTGCTGCAAGGGGTCGCCAGCCCTGAACTGACCGTCAGCGGCACCCTGCTGGTGGAGGCCGATGACCATCAGGCCAAGGCGCTGGCGGGCCGCCACGGCCTGCAGTTCAAGCAGAGCAGCGGCGGCATCGCCCTGCTGGAGGCCAAGCCCGGCACGGATCTGAATGCCATCGCCACCCAGCTCAAGCAGCAAGGGGTCAGGGTGCAGATCGAACTGGCCGGTGCACTGAAACAACCAAAGTGAGCAAGCCCTTGCGCTGACAAACGCGAGGTATCTTGCACACGCCGAGGGGGCCGCTGGCCCCCTCTCTTCTGCCCGAGCGCCTGTGCCCTACACCATGCGCCCTGCACCTCGCGGCAAATCGCGACCCAAGCCGGACAGCCCTGTTGCCGCCATCCTCAATGGTGGGCCATCCAGCCTCCCCTTTCCCCTCCCTGCCACCCAGCCTGTGATGCGACTCCTGTCACAACTTGGCACCCTTGCTCCCAACTGCACATTTCTCGCTCCGCCAAGGCAAGGCGCAGCCAGCCCGACTTGCTAACCTGCCTGCGGCTCCGGCCATGGCTGCACCCTTGCACATGCACCCTGGCCCACCCTGAGCCGTCATCGATATCCATGGGAACCCGCCATCAGAGCGGCCGCCCGGCCCGATCACTTGCCGGTGTCGATATCGCACTTTCCTTTTTATTCAGACAGTTACGAGGAAGTCTTCATGCCTATCACGACAAAAATGAAAGCGGTTTCACTCGGTGTCAGCCTGGCCCTAGCCGGGCTGCTGGTTGGCTGCAACCAGAACGACTCGGACCCCTTGGTAAAAGACGATGCCTATTACCGCGGCCAGGCCGAAGCCATGGTGGCCAAGCTCACCCTGGACGAGAAGCTGAGCCTGCTCTCCGGCCCAGGTTATGGCAGCGCCAACGGCGCCATCAACCTCAAGCAGGATGTCGCCGGGGTGGCGGGCTACATCAACGGAGTGGCGCGCAGTGCCGACGGTATCGACATTCCGGCTCTGAAACTGGCCGATGGCCCGGCAGGCCTGCGGATCAGCGCCAATCGCGACGGCGACAGCGCCACCTATTACGCCACCGCCTGGCCCATCGGCTCCCTGCTCGCCTCCAGCTGGGACGTCAACCTGGTCAAATCCGTCGGGGAAGCCATGGGGGACGAGGTGCGCCAGTACGGGGTCGACATCCTGCTGGCACCCGGCATGAACATCCAGCGCAACCCGCTCAATGGCCGCAACTTCGAGTACTACTCGGAAGACCCGCTGCTGACCGGCAAGATAGGCGCCGCCATGGTCAACGGGGTGGAAAGCAACGGAGTCGGCACCACCATCAAGCACTACTTTGGCAACAACTCGGAGACCAACCGCAACCAGATCAACGACATCGGCGAGCCGAGAACCTTCCGTGAAATTTACCTGCGCGGCTTCCAGATCGCGGTGGAGGAAGCCCAGCCCTGGGCCGTGATGACCTCCTACAACAAGTTCAACGGCACTTATGTCAACGAGCGCAAGGATGCCATAACCGATGTGCTGCGCGGTGAGTGGCAATTCGACGGCCTGGTGATGTCAGACTGGTTCGCAGGCGACGTGGCCAACAACGCCTACAAGCAGGTGCTGGCAGGGCAGGATTTGATTGAACCTGGCAACGTCAAGGAGCAGTTGCAGCAATCCATCGAGCAGGGCGATCTCAACGAGGCCAAAGTGACCGAGGCCGCCATCCATATCCTGACCCAGGCGATGAAGAGCCCCTCCTACAATCAGCTGGCCGTCAGCAACAGCCCGGATCTGGCCGCCCATGCCAAACTGGCTCGCCAGGCCGGTGCCGAAAGCATGGTGCTGCTGCGCAACGAAGCCGCCGCCCTGCCCATCGCCGTGACCAGCAAGGTGGCCAGCTTTGGCATCAACCAGATCAACACCTACAAGGGTGGCACCGGCAGCGGGGACGTGAACGCCGCCAGCACCACCACCATAGCCCGGGGGCTGGCCAGCCGTTTCCCGGTCAACGACACGCTGCAAACTTACTACGGCGATTTTTATGAGGCCAACAAGGTCTATCACGAGGGGCAATTCGGCGCCAAAGGCTACTACACCTGCGATGAGGCCACCGTCAGCCCCGAACTCGCCAGTTTGATCACTACGGCTGCCGGTGAGCAGGAGGTCGCCGTCATCAGCATAGGCCGTCAGGCCGGTGAAGGGGCGGATCGCACCGACAGCAAGGGCGACTACCTGCTCGGCGATGACGAGACCGCCCTTATTGATGCGGTGAGCACCGCCTTCCACGCCCAGGGCAAAAAGGTGGTGGTGGTGCTCAACGTCAACGGCGTCATCGACACAGCCCAGTGGGGCCACAAGGTGGACGCCATACTGCTGGCCTACATGGCGGGTCAGGAAACCGGCCATGCGGTGGCCGACGTGCTGTCGGGGGCGGTCAACCCCAGTGGCAAGCTGGCCCAGAGTTTCCCGTTAAGCTACGCCAGCGTGCCCTCCGCCGGCACCTTCCCGGGTGAGGATACCGACGGTGACGGCGAGCCGGACGATCTCTACTACAACGAGGGGATCTATGTGGGCTACCGCTACTACAGCACCTTCGACAAGGCGGTTTCCTACCTGTTCGGCTTTGGCCTCTCCTACACCAGCTTCGGCTACACCAGCCCCGCGATCGCCAGCAATACCCTGGCCGATGGCGCGGCCGGCAGCCTGGTGCTGACGGCAACCATCACCAACACGGGCGCAGTGGCAGGCAAGGAGGCGGCCCAGCTCTATGTCACCGCCCCCGAGATCAAACTGCAAAAACCGACCATAGAGCTCAAGGCCTTTGCCAAGACCAAGCAGCTGGCACCGGGCGCCGCCGAGCAGCTGAGCTTCACCATTCCGGCCAGCATACTCGCCAGCTTCGATGAGGCCAGCAACCAGTGGATAGTGGAGCCGGGCAGTTACAGCGCCTACATCAGCCCCTCTTCGGATGTCTCCGCCACCACGCCAGTCACCTTCACGGTGAGCAAGGAGATAGTGGTGAGCAGCACGACCCCGGGCACCCTGGCCCTGCCGGAAGGCGTGGACCCTGCCACAGTGACCACTGTCACCAAATAAGCCGGCGACAGTGACAGCATAAAATGATGGGAGCGGCGTGCTAACGTGCGCTCCCATTTTCTGTACCGGGAAAGCTTGACGAGACCAGCGCCGTTATTATTGGCGAGTATTTCGGTAAGCCAGCGGCGTCATATTGGTATTGGCCTTGAAGAAACGATTGAAGGCACTCTGGGAGGAAAAACCCATCAGGTCGCTGATATTTTGCAGTGGCTGGTCCCCATCCCCCAATAAACGGCACGCCTCCATCATCTTGACCTGTTTCAAAATAGCCGAGAAGCTGCTGCCCTCCCCCTGCAATTTCCGGTTCAGGGTCCAGCGGCTGATATTCATGGCCGAGCAGACATCCTTGAGTAAATTGTCATCGCACTCCATGACACCGCTGCGAATGTTATAGCGGATCATGTCAGCCACCAGATTGGCAAAGGGCACCCGCTCATCAATGTCGAGGCAGATATGCTCAAGCTGGCTTGTCTGCAAACGGCAAAGGGGCCCGTTATAGCTATCGGCTCGGCTATCCAGCAGGGCATTGCTTATGGTCAGGGTGTTGCCAGACTGATCCCAGCGACAGTGGGTTCCAAAGAAGTGATCCATCTGACGGTGAGAGCCCAGCGGCGTGCCAATGAGGCCCACCGACACCGTCAGGTTTGGCACATAGACCCGCAAAATCCGGTAGAGGATGACGAAATTGGGGATGGCCTGGCTGGCGCCCAGGGCGGCAGGCCCTTGATTGATATATTCATATTGGGTGTGAGACGCCCCCTCCCTCACCTGAAAATCGTCGCAGTTGCCGATGACGGTGCGATAGGCCAGCAGGGCTTTGATGGCGGCGCGAGGGGACGGCTGGTTCAGGCATAGACTGATGAGCGCCGGATAGTGCTGGTAGAGCTCGGCGATATCGTAAGACAGTATGCCCTCGTGAAAGCCATTCAGATGCCGCTGCATCAGGCTCAGCATGCGGTAATGGCTGTGGGCCTGGATCCGGCCATGCTCACGGTGGATATCGAATGGCGTCAGACCGGCAGCCATCAGGATGGCATCCGTATCTCCCCCTTGCTGCTGACAGGCTGCCAGCATTCTTCTGATCACTTGATTTGATACGCTCTGTGACATTTGCCTGCCCTGGCCACATTAATAACAAGAAACATATTTATTGATGCATCGAGTACAAGTGGAACCTATATTTTCAACCTGACCCGACATGACGTGAATATGGTGATCCGCCAGTCTGTCCATGACATGGCAGGGTTATTATGGCGTGGTAAGGGAATGAACCTATGTAACGGAGTGTAAGATCAGGATCTGGCGCGCTTATTTTGGCAGAGAAGTAAAAATATGGCGTAAAAATAATACCGAGCAGTCATTAAAAGATAAAAACGGCGCCCTTTCAGGGCGCCGTTTTTATTATCGCAGTTGTTAATCAACACAGACTCAGCGAGCCTTGTGTTGCTCCGCCAGATAGAGCCAGGTATCGACCACTGTATCCGGGTTGAGAGACACAGAGTCTATACCCTGCTCGACCAGCCAGGCGGCAAAGTCAGGATGATCCGAGGGGCCCTGACCGCAGATGCCGACATACTTGCCCGCCTTGCGCGCAGCCTGGATGGCCATCGACAGCAACGCCTTGACCGCCTCGTTGCGTTCGTCGAACAGGTGGGCGATGAGGCCCGAATCCCTGTCCAGTCCGAGCGTAAGCTGGGTCATGTCGTTGGAGCCGATGGAGAAGCCATCCACGTGCTGCAGGAACTGATCCGCCAGCAGGGCGTTGGAGGGGATCTCGCACATCATGATCACCTTGAGCCCCCGCTCGCCACGGCGCAGCCCGTTCTCGGCCAGGATGTCGATCACCTGGGCGGCCTCACCCACTGTGCGCACGAAGGGGATCATCACCTCAACGTTGGTCAACCCCATGACGTCGCGCACCCGCTTGATGGCTTCACACTCCAGCGCAAAGCAGGGACGGAAACTGTCGGCGATGTAACGTGCCGCGCCACGGAACCCTATCATGGGGTTCTCTTCGTGAGGCTCATAGTCACGGCCGCCGACCAGGTTGGCGTACTCGTTGGACTTGAAGTCCGACATCCGCACTATGACCCGCTCCGGCCAGAAGGCCGCACCCAGGGTGGCGATCCCCTCGGTCAGCTTGGCGACATAGTATTCCCTCGGGTTGTCGTAGCCTGCGATCATCTTGCGGATGGTGGCCTGAAGTTCCGGGCTCTGCTGGTCGAATTCCAGCAAGGCCTTGGGATGCACACCAATCATGCGATTGATGATGAACTCGAGCCGCGCCAGACCCACACCGGCATTGGGCAGCTGGGCGAAATCAAACGCCCGGTCCGGATTGCCGACGTTCATCATGATCTTGATGGGCAAGGGTGGCATGTTGCCCACTTCGGTCACAGCCACATCGAAATCGAGCTCGCCGTCATAGATTAAGCCGGTATCCCCTTCCGCGCAGGAGACAGTGATGAGCTGACCCGGGGCAATATGATCGGTGGCGTTGCCGCAACCCACTACGGCCGGAATACCCAGCTCCCGGGCTATGATGGCGGCGTGACAGGTACGCCCGCCACGGTTGGTGACGATGGCGGAGGCCCGCTTCATGATGGGCTCCCAGTCCGGATCCGTCATGTCGGTGACCAGCACATCGCCGGACTGCACCTCGTCCATCTGGCTGATGGAGGAGATAACCCGCGCCGGGCCCGCACCAATCTTGTGGCCGATGGCACGCCCTTCGATCAGCACCTTGCCCGCCTGTTTAAGGGCAAAACGTTCGAGTGTGTTGGCCTCCTGGCGGCTGCGCACCGTCTCGGGACGCGCCTGCACTATGTAGAGCTGGCCATCCTGTCCATCCTTGGCCCACTCGATATCCATGGGGCGACCATAGTGCTGCTCTATGATGAGGGCCTGCTTGGCCAGCTCCATCACCTCGGCATCCGTGATACAGAAGCTGTTGCGCTCGGTCTCGCTGGTGTCGACGATCTTCACCTGACGGCCATGACCGGCATCGTCCGAGTAGGTCATCTTGATGAGCTTGGAGCCGAGGGTCTTGCGCACCACGGCACGGCGCCCGCCCCTGAGGGTTGGCTTGTGCACATAAAACTCATCCGGGTTGACTGCACCCTGCACCACCATCTCGCCCAGGCCCTGAGCGCCTGTAATAAAGACCACGTCATTAAAACCGGATTCGGTATCCAGGGTGAACATGACGCCGGAGGCGGCGAGATCCGAGCGCACCATGCGCTGCACCCCGGCCGAAAGCGCCACGCCCTTGTGGTCATAACCCTGGTGCACCCGATAGGAGATGGCGCGGTCGTTGAACAGTGAAGCAAACACATGCTTGACGGCAATCATGACGGCATCGATGCCGCGTACGTTGAGGAAGGTCTCCTGCTGACCGGCAAAGGAAGCGTCCGGCATATCCTCGGCGGTGGCGGAGGAGCGCACCGCGAAAGAGGCATCCAGACCCGCACTCAGCTTGTCGTAGGCAGCGCAGATGGCTTGTTCCAGTGCAGGCTGGAACGGGGCTTCGATCACCCAGTCGCGGATCTGCTGACCGGCCTGGTTGAGGGCGCCTATGTCGTCCACATCCAGGGTATCGAGCAGATCATGGATCTTGCCGTTGAGGCCGCTTGACTCCAGAAACTCGTTAAACGCAAAGGCCGTGGTCGCAAAGCCACCCGGCACGGATACACCGGCACCAGAGAGGTTGCTGATCATCTCGCCAAGGGATGCGTTCTTGCCGCCAACTCGTTCTACATCTTGCATTCCGAGTTGTTCGTACCAGAGTACGTACTGTTGCACTTGCATGTCTCCAGGTTGGTGGGCTCGGGTGCCATGGCACCTTCTGCGCCAAATTAGGTGCGTGAGTTATATGCGTTATTGTCCGTTTCTACTGTTGCCAACGACCATGAAAACGTTTTCTACTTATTGTCAAAAAAATCCCCGAGCAAGATTTGGGGATGGTCGAATGACACAGACATTCTACAATGCCAACACAAAAAGGTAACGACTCAGGTTTGCAAGCCACTTCACAACTTGGGAACAGCAGACCGGTTGACAAAATAGATATGGTTTCGAGAGATACTGACTGCTCGCAACCTCGCCAACCCGTATCACAGGAGCGCATCGTGCACACCGTATTCTATGTTTCCGACGGCACTGCCATCACGGCCGAAGTATTCGGTCACGCCGTGTTGAGCCAGTTTCCACTGGTGTTCGAACAAGTCACCATCCCCTTCGTAGAGACCCTGGAGAAAGCCAGGCAAGTGCGGGCGCGTATCGACGAGCAGTTCCGCCAGACCGGGCTGCGCCCCATACTGTTTCACACCATAGTCGACCCGCAGGTGCGAGAAGAGGTGCTCAAGGCCCAGGCGAGCGGCCACGACTTTCTCAACACCTTCGTCAGCCCGCTGGAACAGGAGCTGGGGGTCAAGGCCGAGCCGAGACTGCATCGCACCCACGGCATGGAGAACCGCAAGCTCTATGACGATCGCATCGAGGCGGTCAACTTCGCACTGGCCAACGACGACGGCATCACCACCAAGGAGTATGAAGAGGCGGACATCATCCTCATCGGGGTCTCCCGCTGTGGCAAGACGCCAACCAGCCTCTATCTGGCGTTGCAATTTGGCATTCGCGCCGCCAACTATCCCTTTATCGAACAGGACATGGGCACCCTGGTGCTGCCCACCGCCCTCAAGGCCAATCGCCACAAGCTGTTCGGCCTCACCATAACGCCCCAGCGGCTGCACGAGATCCGCAATCAGCGCCGCGCCAACAGCCGCTACTCTTCGCTGGAGCAGTGCGAGCAGGAGTTGGCAAGCGTGGAGCGGCTATTTCGCCAGGAGGCGATCCGCTTCCTCGACACCAGTTCTCACTCGGTGGAGGAGATAAGCGCGAAAATTCTGGAGGCTACCGGCATGCGCCGTCAGCTCTATTGAAAGGGGAAAATATCCTGGAGATCAACGCACTGCCGACTTCATCCCGGGTGGCAAGTTGACGGGACAGATAAGCAGAAATGAAAACGGAGCCCAATGCTGTAGCATATGGCTCCGTTTTTGTGGCACAGCTAGCGGGGACGAGAGCCAGTGCTGTTCAACTCCTTGTTGTTCATCAGCATGGCGTAAAAGTTGAGCACGCCATAGCGCCTGCGTACCCGTTCGGTCAACCAGAGCGCCGGCAGCAAACCAACAGCGCCAGCTGTCAGCAGTACAGCTCGAAAGTGCATCACCAGATAGTCATCACCCTGCACGGCCCAGACCAGCATGCATCCCGCCGCCATGGCAAGCAACAGGGGCGAGAGCCAGACCGTCAACCAGAGCGCGACGGCCAACAGGCTGCCAATAATACGTTGCATGAAGCCTGTCCTTTTCACGGAGGAGGCTTTATAAAACAGGAATCACCGAAAGAGTCAACTGAACAGCATTCGATTGTTCATAATGCAGCCAGCCACTCCTCTTTTTGTATTTGGAGTCCTGAAAAACCTGCTTGATGCTGAAAAAACCAACGAATGATAAGGAAAACAGGTGCGTTGACCGCTGATTATCACTATTCTGCTTCCGTTGGTAGCCGCTACAAAAAACAGCAAGCGACCTACCGTAACGAAATAAATACGGATTTCGTCACGTTTCAAGCACGCATTGCCGTGCAAGGTCACATGGAGTGACTCGACGGGCGAGATGACAGACGAGTGACATCAGAGACGTAAGGAAGGAAGAATGGATCTTCAACAAGACGGCGAGGAGCTGAAGCGCGGCCTGAAAAACCGCCATATCCAGCTCATCGCATTGGGCGGTGCCATAGGGACCGGCCTGTTTCTCGGGATTGCCCAGACCATCAAGATGGCGGGCCCCTCAGTGCTGCTCGGCTATGCCATCGGCGGCTTTATCGCCTTCCTCATCATGCGCCAGCTGGGCGAGATGGTGGTGGAAGAGCCGGTGGCGGGCTCGTTCAGCCACTTTGCCTACAAATACTGGGGTGACTTCGCCGGTTTCGCCTCCGGCTGGAACTACTGGGTACTCTACGTACTGGTGAGCATGGCCGAGCTGACGGCGGTCGGCATCTATGTTCAGTACTGGTGGCCCGAGATCCCGACCTGGATGTCGGCTGCAGTCTTCTTCGTGCTGATCAACGCCATCAACCTCTCCAACGTCAAGGCGTTCGGCGAGATGGAGTTCTGGTTTGCCATCATCAAGGTGGTCGCCATCGTCGGCATGATTGGCTTTGGCGGCTACCTGCTCGCCAGCGGCAACGGCGGACCGGATGCCAGCATCTCCAATCTGTGGGACCAGGGCGGTTTCTTCCCCAACGGCATCAGCGGTCTGGTGATGGCGATGGCGGTGATCATGTTCTCGTTCGGTGGCCTTGAGCTGGTAGGGATCACGGCCGCAGAGGCGGATGACCCCGAGAAGAGCATTCCCAAGGCCACCAATCAGGTGATCTACCGCATCCTGATTTTCTACATTGGCGCCCTGGCCGTGCTGATGTCCCTCTATCCCTGGGGCAAGGTCGTGGAAGGCGGCAGTCCCTTCGTGATGATTTTCCACGCGCTGGATAGCAACCTGGTGGCAACCGTGCTCAACATGGTGGTGCTGACCGCTGCATTGTCGGTCTACAACAGCTGTGTCTACTGCAACAGCCGCATGCTGTTCGGTCTGGCCAAGCAAGGCAACGGCCCGCGCAGCCTGCTCAAAACCAGCAAGAGCGGTGTGCCCGTAGTGGCCATCTCGGTCTCCGCAGCGGCAACGCTCTTGTGCGTGCTGATCAACTACCTGATGCCGGGCAAGGCGTTCGAGCTGCTGATGGCACTGGTGGTCTCGGCCCTAGTCATCAACTGGGCCATGATAAGCCTTGCGCACCTGAAGTTTCGCAAGAGCAAGCAGGCCGAAGGGGTTGAGCCCAAGTTCAAGGCGTTCTGGTATCCGCTGGGTAACTACCTCTGCCTCGCCTTCATGGCCGGTATTCTGGTCATCATGTACCTGACCCCAGGCATCCAGATCTCGGTGCTGCTCATCCCGGTCTGGATCGTCGTGCTGGCCATCGGTTATCAACTCAAGCTGAAACGTCAGGGACGTCTTGCCGCCGACCTTGGCTGATTTTTCCGACGCTCGTTATTCAAATGCCGGTCAGTGACCGGCATTTTTCTATCCATCTTCTATCTGCTGCCAGATGCTGAGCACAGGGATGCAAGCCATCAAGCCTGCCCCCCTTGCCTGTCATCGAGCCTGCAAGAGCGGGAACCTGCTGCCCGCCAGGCGACATCACTTGCTCGCTGATGCGCGCAAACAACTGCCGTAAAAACAACAAGCCCAAGGGGTGAGCCTCGGGCTTGGGACAGGTGAGGGACAGGGCCGGAGGCCATCCCCTTACTCCAGCAGGAAGACGGCTTCCACGTTGTCCGTGATGCTGATCTGCTGCTGTTGATAACTGTTTTCCATCATATCGGCGGCAGGGGCCATGGCGGCGGCCTTGAGTGCACGGCTATAGATGGGCATGGGGGTATTGTTGCGGTACTCCACGCTGTAAACCTTGCCAAGCTTCATGCCGAACGCCTTGGCCAGGGACTCCGCCTTGTTCTTGGCATCCTCGACCGCACCAATACGAGCCTGCTCCTTGATGATCTGCGGCGACTTGAGACCGTACTCAATCTGGGAGACTGACTCCAGACCGGCCTTGAGAGCGGTATCCATCAGCCCGCTCAGTTTGTCGAGCTGGTAGAGTTTGACCGCGAGTTGACGCTGGGCACGGTATCCCACCAGTTCCGGTTTCTTGTTCTGCGGATACTGATACTCGGGAGAAATCACCAGGTTGCCCGCATCCACATCGCTGCGCTTGATGCCCAGCCCTTCCAGCTGACCAAAGAAGGCTGCAACCTTGCTATCGACCTGCTGCTTGGCCTTGATGCCCTGCTTTTCCAACGCAGTGACTGCAACATTGAGGGTCAGCATATCGGGTTCGGCCTTTTGCTCGGCATAACCACTAACCACCAGATGTGGGGCTTGCGGTACTTCGAGCGCGAATAACGGAGCACTGACAACCAGAGCGGAAAGGGTAAGAAGGGAACGCCACATATAAAAAAACCTCAATCAATTAGAGTGAGGTCATTATGCCCGTGGCTGAATGGGATTCATATATCGTGCAATGGCGGTATCTGATCCAGTACCTGATTGGTCATATCGATACTGATGCTGATCTCATTGCCCATCGGCTCAGGATGACTCGAGGCAACAGGTGCGACACTGCGGGAAGTGATCAGGTCTTCATCATCAAAATGGAACGAATCCCACGACAGAACATGTCCCTGTACCTGGCTAATGGGGTCTGACAGCGTGGATGTGGTCAGTGGAGCACAGTCGATACTGTCGGAGTGAATGAGCAGATCCTGCAAGCAGGCATGGCTCAAACTCTGCAGCGAATACTCCTGCTGCCCCTCATCATGCCCGACCAGCACCACCCTGTGAGGTGGCTCAGCATCCATTGCCGGATTAAATGCGATGGTGGCCGCCGCGAAGTCCACATTGAGAGAACCCGCCACGTCGCCATCTTCGCTTTCAAGATCCAGCCCGTCAATCCGGTCACCCGCCATGGTTGCCTGATAGCCAAACTGGCCGGTGCAGGTAATGCTGCCCTGCCCGTCCCAGCTATAGCGAATGCCATCAATATCGACCCAATTAAATGACTGCATGGTGACCCTCTCTTCTACTGCCGCTATCTTAGCCGCCCCCTCAGTCAAAAAACAGGGGCCAGGCATAGCCCGGCCCCGCTACCTGATTACGGATCAACCTTGAGGTTACCATCATCCAGCAGTTGCTTGATGATATCCTGGTTAGAACCCAAGGAGGCAAGATCAAGGGAGTTCTGGAACTGAATCGTCAGCTCGGAACCACCGACCACACCATCAGGGTCTATCGTCAACGTCTTGTTGGCGGTATCAAACTGCAAGTAACTGTCCAACGCCGCCGCCAAATCATTGTTGCTGCCGCCAGTGGGAACCCCAACCAGCAAATCAGACAGATCCAGCACATCCCCCCCACTGGCCATATTCCCCAGGGTAAAGTCCGTGATGTTGTCCGTACTGCCATCAGCATCGCCAGCAAGCCACTTGAAGGTATCGCTGCCTAGGCCGCCGATCAGAATGTCATCACCCAGGCCACCGATCAAAGTGTCGTTGCCCGCCCCTCCTTCCAGACGGTCATTGCCATCATTGCCATTCAGGACATCATCACCATCGTGGCCGAGCAATACATCATCTCCGCTGGTGCCTACGAGGGTATCATTGGCACTGGTACCTTCCATTACTGTCGGGACAGTGGTCGCACTGGAAGCAATATTGATGGTCAGCTGAGCTGTATCCTGGTCTCCATCACTTTGTGCCAGCTGATAGTTGAACACATCCGCCTTACCCACATTGTTGAGATCCGGGTTCGGTGTATAGGTGTAGGTACCATCACTGTAGACTTCGAGTGAGCCATAAAGCCCAACTACTGTTTGGCTCGTGGTAACTGCGGTATAGCTGCTGCCATTCCAGATCTTGAGCACAGTGCTCTCCGCTCCGATGGCATCAACACTTCCCCAAGGATCGCCACTCATCATGTCGTGGTTGGGGTCGGTTAACAGATTGCCATGTGCAGCCGTCAATGCGATAGCAACCGTTGCAGCAGCAGTCACGTTGAGTTTGATATTGTCCAGCTCCAGACGTGAATCATTGTTGCCGCCGCCATCATTCACCGAGAAGTGGACGCGATAACGCGTGGCTGCCTCAAGATTACCAGTGGTGAGGGTTGTTGTTGACCCAGGATCCGTCGACAGAAAACCGCTATAACCCGCGCCGGCTTGCTGCACCCAGTTGGCACCGTCAAATTTATACAGGCTCCAGGTCACGATATCGTTACTATGCACATTGGCCCTATCGTAATCGAAGCTTAAGGTGGTGGTTCCGGTTGCGCTGGTAACGAACTCCGGCGTCAACATCTGGACCCCGCCCGATGATGAGCCATTGTTATCGACTAGACGCAGTTCAGAACCAGACACAGTGCCATCCAGGTTAGAAAGGCCAGATCCGTTCTGAGTGCTCACTATCCACTTGTCACCATTAGTCACTATGGCGCTGGCGATCGTACTCCCCCCCAGATCAATCACACTGGTATTGCCACCTGAAGTGTCATAGACCCAAGGGTTATACCCAGCACCGCTCCCGTTGGTCGTAGTCTGAAAGTCGGCCAGCATGGTACTGGAAGTGACACCCGGCACAGGGATCTCGTACACCAACGCTTCGTTGCCATTGTCATAGGCAACAACGTCACTGGAATCCGTAGTGATCATGTTGAGTACGCCGGTCTTCACATCCCCATCTGCATCTCTGATGGTGTAGCGGAAGGTCTCTGTATAGTCATTTGCCACATCCAACGACAAGCTATAGCTATACGCCCCGGTCAACAGATTGACTGAGAAAGTTCCTCCACCATGGGTAGGAATTGTCAGTACATGGGTTATTGCGTTGTAGCCGGAATAAGCTGTGGTATACACCACATCCGGGGTTGCGGGATTACCATCTGCATCATGAGAGATGCTGGTGATGGGCAAGGCCGCCGGACCATCTGCCCCAAATTCGACCCCCGCATCCGTCAGCAGATTCCCTATCGTTGGAACTTGTACAGTTCCGGACAGGGTCGACGCCAATTGGCTCAAGTCTGTGACAATGATGGCTGGTTGCTGTTGGCCAGTGCTTCCGTTGTAAGCTATCGGCGCCAGCGCACCAGCCGTTGCCCCCGTCCCCATGCCCAGAGCATAAGCATTGATATCGTTGCTATTGAGGAAGGCTTCCCAAGCGGCTTGTTCCGCCGTATTGATGCCTGAACTTCCCGTACCACTTACATCAGGCCAATTGGTACTTTCGGTTGGCTGGCCATCGGAGAGGAAATACAGCACACTCTGACCACCGATGATTTTTCCTGCCGAGTCGTAAGCTGACATAGCCTTGATCAGAGCATCGTCATAGTCCGTCCCACCGTTGCCCAAGTAGTCGGTAATACCATTGATGACATTCAAAGCCTGAGTGGCTGTCAGCCAGACATCGCCAGATCCCAGGAAGTTAGTGGTTGCCGAGCTGGCAAAACCAACCAGACGCACCATTACGTCCCCTACATCGTCATAATCACCAATGAGCTGCAAAATGGATGCCTTGGCAATGGCCATTCGAGTAGCAAATCCAGCCACTCCTGAGGCGTAATCCATGCTGCCTGATGTATCCAAAATGATCATCAGATTGGTGCCTGGATTCGAAAACTCCTCGACACGGGTATTAAGATCGACAGGCTGCAAGGGCTCATCGTCTTCAATGACAACAGTGACCTGTTTGGTATCACTCAAATCACCGTCGCTGACCGACAGGTTGAATGTAAATGTCTCCAGCCCTTCCTGATTGTCTCCAAACTCATGATCAATGGGGCCAAGCAGGTCGACCGTGTATTTGCCAGTCGGATCCACAGATACCTGTATGACCGGGTTCCCACCCACAGAGCCAACCAGGATCGCAGAGCCGATACCGCTCCACACAACAGGCTGCCCACCGGAGCTCAAGCTGGATGGTGCTGAGAGAGTGAAGGTAAAGGCACTGCTGTCGATGTCCGTCACACCTGCCGTGGCATTGGCTGATGTGCTGTCAGTGGTATCGCCCGGATTGGGTGAATTATCCGGATTGGCCCCAAGCAACCCCTCTTCAGAGATACGCAGATCCGAGACGGTCAGCATGGGGGCATCGTTGGTCGCCGTGACCGTCACGGTGAAGTCCTGATTGGCAGCCCCGCCCTCGTCCGTGGTCCCCGCCACATTGCCATTCACTACCCCGCTCCAGTCCGCCGGCAAGGTAAAGCCCGGCACACCCGCCACGCTCG